>CAZVEP010000008.1:0-53568 GCA_964625635.1 uncultured Rhodohalobacter sp. | reverse complement strand
CAAGTAGTGTAGATGATAATTAACATCAAAAATAAACAAGAGGATTGATATGAAATCAAGAGTCATTTTAATGATATATGCTTTAAGCATAGTTGCATTTATTCAACCAGAATTAGTCAATGGGTTTTCAAGTACTTCTGAGACCATAGACTCCTATCAAATGGCAGATGGAAGCTACTGTAATGAAATAGTAGGCGTCAGTAATCATGAGCAGATACCTGGTACTGAAAATCAATTAACTGAGTATTCAAATTTATTTATAAGTATCGAATATGTAGTTACTGAGGATCCAACAGAGGGGATGTGCAAAATTACCTTAAACGGTACAATTGTTACGGATAATGGATCTGTTTCATTCGACAATGTCGTCATCGAAGTTTCTTTGAGTGATGGTGAAGATTGCTCAGATTTAGCGATAAAATTGTTGAAAAGTTTTCAAAACGAATAATTAACCACTAAAAAAATAAAATCATGAAAAAGTATAATAAAATGAAAATAGTCTTTTGTCTAATGATAGGAGCAATATTTTTTGGTTCCTTAGACAGCGTTTACGCAGCTGAACCTGATGATATAGGTGTAGAAATCGTCACGGTTGAAAAGGTAGACTATGAAGAAGTCCAATGTAAATCAGAGTCTAATATTCCAACAGATATGGGTGATTGTAGTGTTACAATCAAAACGGATGACATGGACATTGAAGTCACTCTGCATGATGTGAGTACGTGGGAATGTGTAAAATTGAAAGCAAAAGCTCTTTGGGCAAAACTTACTGGTGATCTCTAAGAAGAAGCCTAACCTAAATAACCCGTTTGAAAGCATTTAGCTTTCAAGCGGGATAACTAATTTATAGGTAAAATTTTTCTGATTTTAAATATTTTTTTCTGACTTGCTATAAAAATTACTACAAACTTTTGGATCTACAGGAAATATTGTGGGTAAATGTTTTTTCTTTACATCGTAAAAATTTCAATCTGTTTAGAGAATGAAAATCCTGCAATAGGAGATGCCGTCGGCCTCGAAAGAATTGGCGGACTGAAGGAATCTGAAGATCTGCGGAGACCTTTTATCATACCGGCGATGAGCTGGTTAATACACTTTAGGCGTGGTGGACCATTGATAAAAGGTAGCAGAGATTCCGTGACTGCCGACAATTTTTTCGCAGCCTTGAATTTTTGGTTCGTTTTGTTTCAAGACAAAATGAACGGAGAGATTCATTACAATCAAATGATTTGGTTTACTAACCCACAATGTTTCCAGTAGAACCAAACTTTTTTATCAAAAGAGTTGAGATAAAATAACTAAAAACAACAATTAAATATCAAAATCATGATATGCGGGAGACTTATTAAATCTTTTCTGAATGTAATATTGATAATTTCAGTACTTCTATTTGGATTTAATTATAGCTGTTATGGCCAGCTGAGCGGTAAGCTTACATATAACGTTATACTTGAATCAAATGATTATGAAGTTTTGGAGGGGACACTTCTATTTAACGAGGACTCATCATTATTTTTTATAAAGAATAAAGAGTATCAAGAATCAATTGGTAAAAATATTGATAAATCCAATATGGTAGAATCTGATGATAATGACATAGGTTTCAAAATCAAACCACCTGTTGAAGAACTTAATCACGAGGTTTACATCAACAGAAATAAAAACCAAATAAAAGCTCGAAAATTTGTTTATAAAAAAGGTGAATATTTACCAACTATAGTAGTTGAACCTTCGGGAAAAATAGAATGGGAACTCATCAATGAGGATAAATTTATTGGTTCTTTTAATGCTTTGAAAGCTACTTCATCATTTAGAGGACGGAATTATACAGCATGGTATACACAAGACGTAAAAGTTGATGTTGGGCCATGGAAATTTCAAGGATTGCCTGGCTTAATCCTCCAGGTAACTGATGAAGAGAAAGGCGTAATGTTTAATTTTTCCTCGGCAACGATTCCATACACGCATACAGAAAGTGATTTTATAATTAAAGAAGACCTGGAAATTTCTATTGATGAATATGCAGAATTAAACAGCCCTGAAACTGTGACAAATGAGTTCATTGAATGGCTAAATTCTTCGCTACCCGAAAACGGAATGTTAATAGACACATCTAATATTTCTATAAATTTTACAAGCAATGGCATCGAGAAAGAATTTCACTGAACTATGCAGAAAATAAATTATAAAAATTCTTCATTATATAATCTATTGATAAAATCAGTTCTCATGTGTTTACTGGCTTCATTTTATTCCTGTACCTATAATACAGATGAGGCTGATAATAACTATCTGAATATCGAGAACTCACCCGAGATAGTACCGAACCACCTATTTTCTACAAGTTCGAGTGATAGTTTTTTCTTTGGGGATATTATTGATGTGAAGGTTATTGAAACTGGTGAAATAGTTGTTCTTGATGATCAGTCACTATCAATGCATCTATTATCAAGCCAAGGGGTTCATATCATAGAATATCCATTGCAGGGGAGAGGACCGGGTGAAATCCAAAATCTGTCAAATAGAATGCGGGTATCGAATAGCAATCTAACTGCAGTAGATGACTATTTCATGAAAAAAATCTCTCTATTTAGGATAGCTGATAATCGTATTGAGCATGTTGAGGATATTTCACTAGAGTCATCAATTGGTGATTTTTTCTTATCAGATGAAGATCAATTGATTCTCAAAACATCAATGATGCCTGATGAAGATAAGCCATTAGATCAAATACAAAGATTAAGTTTAAGCGAACAGAATAAAACGAGCGCAGTACTTGAGTTCCCTGCACAAAAAGAGATAAGATTGTCCGCCAATATGGGAGAGCTTAATATGATGATACAAACAACAACTAGATTTCACGCCATGAATAGATTTTGTTCTAATGGGAATAGCTTATACCATATACGTACAGATAGCCTGGGATTTCGGGTTTATAATTTGGATGATGGTAATGAAATATTTTCTTCCATTTATAATCAGCCAGCAAAAAGATTAACATTTGAAGAGAAAGAGATCGAAGTTGATCGAATTCTTGATTCAGGTAAAGAATTCTGGGGGCAAAGTGAAAAGCAACGGCTTATGTCTGAAATGCCGGAGATCAAACCAGAAGTTCAAAGCATTGTTTGTGATCTGCCAAATGGTATATGGATGAAATTGATGGATGATAAAATTGAAGAAGAAGAAGATGAAGAGGAAGAAGAGCGCTGGCTTTTACTTTCTGAGAATGGAGAAATAAAAGGCTTATTCAATAATAATTTAGAAGGGAAAATTATCAGCTTTCACAAAGGAAATATATTTACTTCTAACATCTCTGAAGAGGGTGAAATCGTATTAGATACATACAATTATAAAATCACACAGTAATTCCATGTTGATGAGGAAAATGATAAATAATACGTGTTGATAGAAGTACTAAATAGTAACCGTAAAGCTTAAAAAAAACTTACAGATCAGCCCGGTAACTGCTCTTCTTTCGGGTTGATGAATTCTCTAATCAGTGACTGCACCTCATTGATGCCCTGTCCGCTCTCAGCCGAGCAGGGGATGACCGGAACGTCAATATTCATCTCTCTCAGCACATTTATGACTCTCTGTTTTGATTGGCCCAGCTTATTTTTCGATAGCTTATCGGCTTTTGTCAGCAGTACGGAAAAGGGCATGCCGTTGGACGCCATCCAGTAGAAAAAGTCTTCATCAAGGCTGGTAGGCGGATGGCGTGAATCGACGAGATGAAGAATGAGCTGAAGGGTCTCCCGGTTCAGAAGGTAGTTTTGTATATCTCTTCCCCAGCGGTCGCGTTCTTTTTTGGGAACCTTGGCAAATCCAAATCCTGGTAAATCAACGATGTAGAATGTATCGTCGATTTTATAATAGTTCATCTGCTGTGTCTTGCCCGGCGTGTTACTGGTACGGGCCAGGCGCTTTTTATTGGTAACTTTGTTGATGAGAGATGACTTACCCACGTTTGAGCGTCCGGCAAAACAAAATTCCGGAACAGTTTCCGGCGGACATGCCTCAAGATTTGGTGCTCCAGTAATAAATGTGGCTGATTTAAACGCCATAACTGTAATCTGACTGTACTCTGGGTTGAGATTGATCGTGTTTATCAGACGAGCTCGTTTTCCTCTTTGCCCACGTTAAATTCAACGGGAACAGGGTAGTTACCTGTAAAGCATGCTGTGCAGTAGTCCAGGCCTGATTCGTTTGACTCTTTTACGGCTTCTACCAAACCATCGGCCGACAGATAGCGTACACTATCCACACCAATTTCTTTAGCAATTGCTTCGCTGTCGCGGTTAAATTTATTGGCAATAAGTTCCTCAGGATCAGGAAAGTCCATTCCGTAGAAGCAGGGATGTGTAATTGGAGGAGAGCTCACCAGGAAATGAATTTCTTTAGGATTGGCGTCACGAATCATCTCAACGAGATAGCGGGAAGTGGTACCGCGTACAATGGAGTCGTCCACAATTATGACGGAGCGTCCCTCTATCACTCCTTTTACAGTGTTGAATTTTGTACGGACTTTCTGCTCACGCGATTTTTGTCCCGGCGAAATAAAGGTTCGGCCCACGTAATGATTTCTAATGAGGCCGATGTCGTATTTACAATCATACCCGGCTTTTTGGTTCTCATGAGCATAGCCTATGGCAGCCGTGTTGCTCGAGTCTGGCACAGATATTATGATGGGCTTTTTATCCGAATCCGGATACTTGATCACCTCTTCCAACGGGTGTTCTTTTGCCAGGTATTTTCCGAGGTTACGCCGGATTTTATCTACATTTTCACCAAAAATCTTGCTGTCGGGCCGAGAAAAGTAAACATATTCAAAAATACACTGACTGCTGGTGGTGCCCTCTTTTGCTTCCAGAAAATAGGACCTTGGGTTTCTGCTTTCAGTCGCTTCTCTGTCAATGACGACAACTTCACCCGGTTCAACATCGCGAATGAACTCAGCGCCAATAATATCGAATGCACATGTTTCGCTGGCTACGGTGTAAGATCCATCGATCTTACCGAGTGCCAGCGGGCGAAAACCATTGGGATCACGAACTGCAATCAGCTTATCATCTGTAAGGATTACCAGGCAATACGCACCTTCAATCTGCTGAAGTGCGTCAAGAATCTGGTCCAGCTGGTTTGATTTAGGACTGTGTGAAATAAGGTGAAGGATCAGCTCAGTATCTGATGTGCTCTGAAACAGAACACCCTCTTCACGAAACATTTCACGAAGCTTACGGGCATTGGTCAGGTTTCCGTTGTGCCCAATTGCAAGATTTCCGTTTTTATGATGTACCCGGAATGGCTGAATGTTCGCAGGATTCTTGGAAGATCCTGAGGTTGAATATCGGTTGTGACCGATAGCGTTACGGCCTTTCAGCTCCTTGTTAAAAATTTTATGGTCATCAAAAACTGTTAAGACCAGGCCAAAATTCTTATGCATTGGCATAACCTGCCGGCCTTTTCTCTCGTCAAAATAGCTAGTGACGATTCCTGCTGACTCCTGGCCGCGGTGCTGCAGTGCGTGAAGTCCGTAGTAGGTAAGAAGAGCGGCGTCTGAGTGGTTAAACACACCAAAAATTCCACAATAATCGTGTGGTTTATCTGTCATATTTTATGTGATAGCGAGGCTGAAAATTCAGTAGGTTAAAGATAGGCATTCTACAGTTAAATAAAAGAGACAGAGGAAACGAATCCTTATCCGGATAAGTGTGCTTTGAAGCCAAAATATATTCAAACGGCTAAAATATTTTGCTGAGCAGATCGTATATTGAAATCTATGGACGCGAAAAAAATATTTTCATACTTACAGACCCTTTGTCGTGTGATACTGGGGCTTTTGCTTTTGATTGCGGGATACCTCAAGGTTCAGGATAACACGGCTCTTCTGGAGACCGTAGCCTACATCGCGTGGATTCCAACCGTGCTGCAGTCTTTTATCATTGACACTCTTCCCTGGATTGAGCTTTTCGTGGGAGGCCTTTTAGTGGCAGGTATTTTTAAAAAATGGGTTATTCCGGCCGGTACATTGATCTATGCCTGTTTTTTTATATTCGCTATTTACGGACTGGGATCGGGCATGGAAGGGGACTGTGGATGTTTTGGTGATGTGGACGATTCTAATATCCTGTCGTTGGTATTGGGCAGTTCATTTGGCTGGTCGATGATTATCCGTAACGGTATCTTTGTATCGATGGCGGGATTTCTTTTCCTGAATCCGAAACCTCCGTCTGAAAAATGAATCTGAGCTGATTCGCTCTTTAATACTATACGATCTTAACGATTGAAACGGGTGTCTGTTATGGGAAGTAATTCGATTGTAATCAAAGAGAACAACTACTCTTGGTCAGGTGTAGATCGAAAAGATTATAAAACGGATACCCAGAATTTTAAGGATATCCACCGCTATACCCTGTTATCGGATGAGCATCCGGCGCTGAATTCACAAACGCGGTACTTTGAAATTAAGCCCGGGGGTTATTCATCACTTGAATATCACCGCCATCCGCATTCAGTGATAATTATCCGCGGGAAAGGCCACGTGATTCTCAATAATGAGATTAAAAAGATAAGCGCGTTTGATGTGGTTTATATTTCACCTGACACGATACACCAGTTCTACGCGGATGAAGGTACAGAACTCGGATTCATTTGTATTGTAGACCGCTACAGAGATCGGCCGGTTGTACCTGATGATGATCAAATCAAAAGTACAATTAGCTCAAAAAATGTTTTGGATAAAATAAGAAAATAGTGTTGAAACTAACCTGCAAAAGGCTTTATCTTTAGAGTCTTGTCAGTAAAATAGCTGACACTTCTACCGCGGGAATAGCTCAGTGGTAGAGCATCTCGTTGCCAACGAGAAGGTCGCCGGTTCGAATCCGGTTTCCCGCTCCATAAACCTCCTTCTGAGAAATCAGGATGGAGGTTTTTTTATTTGTGCTCCTGAGTCTTTCCAAAAAGGGCGTTCAAGATTGTCATTTATCAATAGCTCTGTCATGCCGGACTCCGATCCGGCATCTCCTATCCATATCAAAGATTGTAGACCCTGCATCCCTCCGCAAGGTATCCACTCGGGATAGTACTGGATAACGCCCTTCTTGGACAGTCTCACCCCGATAGAGCGTTCAGCGAAGGCGCAGAAGTGGGTCGTTTCATACACGGCGGATAAAGTCAACTCCACCATTCCAACTAAAGGAAACCCACCCCTGACCTTTTAAAGAATTACTTTGCAATCTTTTTCAGGGCTGTCCCCTCCCGATAGGGGGGAAAGTATTCTCTTGTCCCGATAAGGCACCAGGCATGAATTGACGCATTTATAGGAAAGGAATGACTGGATCCGTTGTTTGAGATGGGACTATCTCTTGGAGATGTCTCAGCTGCGCACCGTAAAACACCGGTGCTTCGTTCGACATGACAGGCTGTGGTGTGTTAAGTTGAGCGGCGTGCTCAACTCATCAATTTGCACTGTTTGTTTTACGCCGCCAGCACGATTTATTCCAAAGCGGCGCGACACAGATTCTGGTTCAATTTTTGAGACTTGTGCGCCGCCTCATTATCCAATGGCAACGTGTCATCCTGACCGAAGTGGATGGATTTCGCTTCGCGGGGAAAAGATGAGCCTTGCGATGGGTGGGAGTTCTCTGAAGCTTTTTTTAAGATTGAGACCCTATTCGCCTAAAAGAGTTTCCTGAAACTCTCGGACAGCTGTTTCCATGCCCTCAGGGTGCAGGTAGAGACTGCCGCCAATCAAGAAAACTGTATCGTTTCCATATTCTTTATTCCATTCAGATACGGATTCTCTGCTGATGCCGCCTCCGGGAACCGGGAAAATTGGTTTGAAGTCATAGAAAGACTCTCTGCACCTTGAGTTGATAGATTTGCACTCCTCAATCGAGTAGGAGAATCGACCGCCACTGTTAGGGTAGATCACAGCGTCAGCTCCAAGTGCCCTCCACAGTTTCCCAAAGTAGATATCTGGAGCGATGCCTGAATTTTGATTAATCGTATAAGGACCTGAAAATGCAGGATGAGCCATCACCGGCAGATCGATCGAAGAGTGAGCTAATGTATCCAATACTGATAATCCGGTGAGTTGTGGAGAAATGAGCAGTCCGTCAGCTCCGAGCTCCTCTGCAAGCTCGGCCCGATTCATAAGCTCTTCGAATCGCGACGTGATGTTTGGAAAATAGAGTGTTTTTTTGCCGGATGTTTGTTCTGCATTCCGGATTGCTTTTACACAGTGTTCAATCCGCGCCCTAAAAGTGGCCGATTCCTGATTGGCCAGGCCGTGATCGTCTTTGATTACATCAATTCCGCCAAGCGTTGCTTTCATTGCAATATCTGCAAGTGCTTCAGGTGATGAGCCAACGGGCTTAAGCGCAGTACAGCTTAATGCGCGGTCAGTAACAGAGAGCAATTTCCGGATTCCGTCAATACCAAATGAAGAGCCTGCAAACAGGTCTTCACATGCCCCAGGATCAATATCTGTAATTTTAATATTCGGCTTGATGGAGACATTGCCGAACATCACGTTCAGAAACTGAAGAATGTCGTTTCCAGCCACATGTTTGCTGTAAACAATGGAACAGGAAAAGCGTTTGTCAGATAGCTGGACCAGGTGAGACGATTTACCTATGAGATATTGTAACTCTGTTGGGACAGCCTCCAACGGAAGCTCAGCTGTCTGTTCGAGTGCAATCTCATCAGCTGTTTGTTCAGCATCAGAAAGGGAGTCTGCCGTGAACTCATACTGTACTGAGAATGTGCCGGCAGAACTCATTGATTAGTCTCTTATCAGTGTTTGTGTACGTCCGGGACCTGTTGAAATGATGCTGCATCGGCTGCCGGTATACTCCTCAATAAACTCAATGTAGGTTTGGGCATTTTCAGGAAGAGACTCATAATTCGCTGCAATCTGGCAGCTTGTTTTCCAGCCCGGGAATATTTTGTAAACAGGTTTCACATGTTCAAGAGCACCCGTTTCGACCGGATAAATATCAGTTTCTTCTCCATCAATCTCGTAGTGGGTACAGACTTTAATTTCATCGAAATCATCCAGCACATCCATTTTTGTCAGTGCCAGCTGATCCATGCCATTGAGATTAACGGCATATTTAAGCGCCACAAGATCCAGCCATCCGCAGCGACGGGGACGTCCGGTGGTTGCACCAAATTCAGCACCATTTTTCCTAAGTTTCTTACCGATATCGTCATGAAGCTCGGTAGGGTAAGGGCCATTTCCAACACGGGTAGAATACGCTTTTGTAATTCCGATTGCGTGGTCAATAGCCGTAGGTGGAACGCCGCTTCCTACACATGCACCGCCCGCTGTAGGGGATGAGGACGTCACAAACGGATATGTTCCGTGATCTACATCCAGGAGTGATCCCTGGGCTCCCTCAAGTAAAATATTGCTCCCTGATGCGACAGCCTTATGCAGTATAGCTGTTGTGTTGCAGATATAGGGTTTAATTTGTTCAGCAATTGGCTTCAGATTGAATAAAATATCATCTGCATCTATCTCAGGCTCATTGTGAACGTGTTTCAGTGATTTATTGATTTCTGTAACATTAGTTCTAACCTGTTGTTCCAGCCGCTCGCTGTTAAGCAAGTCTCCCATTCTTATGCCTACTCTTGCAACCTTACTTACATAGGCTGGTCCGATTCCGCGTCCGGTCGTACCGATGGCGTCGTCACCCCGGCTTTTTTCGCGTACATTGTCCAGAATTTTGTGATAGGGAAGAATTACGTGTGCAGAGTTACTGATGAAAAAACGGTCTTTTAAGTCCGTTCCAATCTCTTCTACACCTTTGATCTCATCGACCAAAGCGGCCGGGTCAACAACCACTCCATTACCAATAATACAGACCGCATCACCATTAAATATACCAGATGGTATGAGGTGCAATACAACCTCTTTGTCATCAAACTTTATGGTGTGACCTGCATTTGCCCCTCCCTGATAGCGAACGACAAAGTCGGCATTTTTACTTAGAAGATCTACGATTTTACCTTTTCCTTCATCGCCCCATTGGGCGCCAATGATAATATTTGTAGACATAGGCCAAAAAAAAGGAGGTGCAGATACACCTCCTTATCAATTAGATAGTTAATGTTTTATCTAGTCATCACCGTTATTTGGAATCATCAAATGATTCAACCGCTTCATCGAGCGTTTTGTAATGTTTAAAAACGGTAATGAGTTTTGTGACTATAAGCAGGCTCTTAATTTTATCGCCTGCATTACAAATGCGGAGATCTCCGCCTGATTTTCTCAGTGTGGTAAGACCTCCGATTAGCATTCCCAGCCCTGAAGAATTCATGAACTTAACTTTTGAGAGATCAACTACGATGTTTGTTTTGTCTTCTTCGATCAGCTCATGAAGTTTTTCATTCAAACTCACTGCATCGGGGCCACCCATAACGTTGCCCTTGAACTCAATAACTACGCAGTTATATCTTTCTGATACATTAAAAGCCATGACTTTATCCTTTTATAATTTCAGGTTATTAAGATTTTGCCTTTGAAGCGCGTTTTTCCAATTCAACGACAATAGAACTGGCTACAAACAGCGAGCTGTAAGTACCAAGAATGACCCCGACTACAAGAGCGAATGCAAAACCCTTAAGTACTTCTCCGCCGAATATAAAGAGCACGGTTACCACAAACAAGGTGGTAACAGAAGTGATGACCGTTCGGCTGAGGGTGTCATTCAGGCTTTTGTTAATCATGTCTTTAAACTCCATTGTTTTGTAGATCAATGAGTTCTCCCTGATGCGGTCAAATACAACCACGGTATCATTCAGGGAATACCCGACAATGGTAAGAAAAGCCGCTATAAGTGCCTGGTCGATGGTGACGTTGAAATTCACCAGCGGCTCTATGACGGTGAAAATACCCAGCACAATAACCACATCATGAATCAGTGCGGCGACAGCTCCGGCCGAAAAATACCATCCTTTAAACCGTATCAGGATATATATAAACACAACCGCAACAGCAAACAGTATGGAGTTGATGGCCGCCATTTTTAGATCTTCTGCGAACCGAGGCCCCACTAGGTCGGTTTTGATAACACGAACCGGATTGTCGGGGTAAAGCTCCTGCAGGTTACTCAAGATCAGGTTTTGTACAACGGTAATGTCGCCTTCTGCATCAGTTCTCACGAGTATCTCACTCGGGGATCCAAAGAGTTTCAGCTCCGGGGTTGCTCCCAGGGGTTCAGTCAGAGCCGAGCGGATTTCTGTAACTTCTACATCGTTTTCAAAGTCAAAAACGAACTCTTTACCGCCTCTGAAGTCAATACCGTAGTTCAGCCCCATGGTTAATACTGCAATAATGGAACTGACAAAAAGAATGCCGGAGATTATATACATAATCTTCTGGCCTTTAATAAAATCAAACGTTGGTGATTCAAACCATTTCATAATAATTACCTGTGTTAAAAGTGTTGAAAATTTTTGGTCGGTGATTCAGCTTATCCAAAGCTAACTGTGGATGTTTTATCGCGTGTGAGGTAGTCCACAACAACACGGGTTATCACAATTGCGCTGAAAAGAGACGATGCAATACCCGCCATCAGCGTAATAGCGAAACCTTTAATAGGTCCCACACCGAAGCTGAACAGAATCACAGCGACAAAAAATGTGGTAACATTCGCATCCACAATAGCACTCATCGCGTTTGAATACCCGTTATCGATAGCCGCACGGAGCGTTTTACCCGCCCTGAGCTCTTCGCGTATCCTGTCAAAAATGAGCACGTTCGCATCAACCGCCATACCGATTGTCAACACAATACCGGCAATCCCCGGGAGTGTGAGTGTGGCGTTGAATGCGGCGAGAATTCCGAGAATAAATATGATGTTAAGTATCAACGCAAGATCAGCAATTCCGCCCCCTGCGTGGTAGTATGCAATCATAAATATGGCTACAGCTATCAGGCCGAAAAGCACTGAATAAAATCCTGCCTGTATGGATTCCTCACCAAGCGATGCACCAACGGTTCGCTCTTCGATAATATCCAGCGGCGCAGGAAGTGCACCTGAAAGCAGAATGTTCACAAGATCTTCAGCCTCTTGTAGTCCCGAAAGTCCGGTGATGGAAGAACGGCCATTGTTAATCTTGGTGATGACATTTGGGTAGGAATAAACATATCCATCAAGAACAATGGCGACCGGCCGGCCAATGTTTGCGCCGGTAATTCGCGCCCAGCGCCGTGCCCCTTCAGAGTCCATGGTCATTGAAACCTGTGCTTCATTTGTGTTGGGATCAAATTCAACACTTGCCTCAGAAATCACATCACCCGTCATTTCAACTTGTGTCCTGACCGGGATTAGCTCAAACAATTCAAGTCCCTCTTGAGTGGCAAATGGCTGTGCGCCCCACATAAGTTCTGCATTTCTTGGAAGCATATTTTGAACTTCCTCGCGCGCAAGCAAATCATTAACTCTTGCGGTATCAGGACCGGATGTGTAACCAAATACGTATTCACTTCGTCCCTGCGGATTAAATACCTCAAGCAGTGGATTTGTATTGTTTTGGGGAGTGGCAAGGCTGTCGTCTGAAGCAAGACTATCTGCTTCCTGGCTTGCCTGGTTAGAGAAATAATTCACGATTTCACGCTTGGCGCTATTCATGTCTTCGGCGTTTGGCGTCAGGCGGAATTCGAGACGCGCTGTACCTCTGAGAAGGTTCCTTACACGTTCTTCATCATCAACTCCCGGAAGCTCAACAACCAATCGGCTATTTCCCTGTTGAAGGATGGAAGGTTCTGTTACACCGTAACGGTCAACACGCGATCGTACAATTTCCATCGCCCGGTCAACAGCACTGCTGACTTGTCCGCGGAGATACTGCTCAACTTCCTCGTTGGTAGAACGGCGGGTTATATTTTCTGTATCAGACCGGTAGTAGCGGCTTAGCATCGCATTCGGGTCTCTATTTTCAAACTCATTGACAAATTCTGTAATGAAGTCTGTGCCTTCTTGGACAGATCGCTGCTGAGCAACATCAATAACATCACGAAGTGTTTCATCCGCAAATTCACCTGCCAGTTCGAGAGTCAGCTGGTTAACACCCACTTCGAGCGTTACATACATACCACCCTGGAGATCAAGGCCGAGAGACAGGGAGCTTTCCTGTAAGTTTTGAAGCCGTTCTCTGTTCTCTTCAAGGTACTGAGCTTGTTCTGCCTCAGGCATATCTTCAATGTGACGCTGCTCCAGAGTCCACTGTACTGTCGGGAACAAATACATTATCGTCAGTCCCAGAAAGATGACGATAAGCCCGATTTTAAATCCATTGTTTTGTTTTTTCATTGTATTAAATAAAAATAGGTTTATAGATAATTAAGTCTGTAAAAAAACGGGCATACCTCACCCGTAAACGTAAAGGCTTTGGTAGATAAAATTCTAGGGAGCGTTTATACTGATTCCGCTGGAGGCGGGAGAGAATAGCGAGATAATAACCGACGGTACCGAAATAACGGCAAAGCTGTTTTTGGGCGCTGACTGTACAACAGGTTCAGAAAATGATGCGCTGAATGAAACAGACTGCGTCAGCCATTTGTGCACCGGTGCGATAATCTTGGGTAGCACAGCTTTTGTATTATTTTGCTGATGCTTGTAACTGCTCCATTGACCAATCAGCCAGGTTGTTACCCGGTCCTGATGGCTTTCAGCTGTAAAGGGTCTAATTCGAAAATTGTCTTCATTTTCAGAAACAAGTTTCGAAGCGTCCTGAATGAGAACCCATAGATTTGCGGCTTCATCAGGTAGTTCCCTGATGCGGTCTCGAAGATCGTTGTTCAGATTATCACTCTCGACCTTTACATTTTGATCGAGCCATTGCGTAAAGGCACTTTTCTGGAGGTCGCCGAAAAAAGGAATGGCGATGTGTGCCGCGAACCCTGCGAAGAGGATTGCTATGACGCAACTGCGGTAGATATGTGACAATCGGCTATTCATTAGTTTCCTAAAATAGGCAGATTGCTGTGTGCAGGCAAACAGAGTTTTCAGTAAATGAATCTATTTTTCGACCAGCTGTTTCTCACGTTCAAACTCCTGCTTAAGAAATTTTCCGGTGTAACTCTCTTTGACTTTAGCGACCTGTTCAGGTGTTCCCTCGGCAATGATTTGTCCGCCGCCGGCTCCGCCTTCAGGACCAAGGTCAATAACCCAGTCAGCCGCTTTGATCAAATCCAGATTATGTTCAATTACAATAACTGTGTTCCCCTTTTCAACAAGCTTCTGAATCACGTCAACCAACATCCGCACATCCTGAAAATGCAACCCGGTTGTAGGTTCATCCATAATATAGATCGTATCACCGGTCCCTATTTTAGAGAGCTCGCGCGACAGTTTGATACGTTGTGCTTCACCACCTGAAACCGTAGTACTCGACTGGCCCAGTGTTAGGTAGCCCAGCCCGACCGAATTCAGGGTTTTCAATTTTCGCTTGATAGCCGGTACAGAATCAAAAAATTCAGCTGCCTCACTTACAGGCATTTCAAGTACATCAGATATATTTTTTCCTTTGTAATGAATTTCAAGTGTTTCCCTGTTATAGCGCTTACCGTTGCACTCTTCACAGTCTACATAGACGTCAGGCAGAAAGTTCATCTCAATTTTACGAACGCCGTCACCCTTACATGTTTCGCATCGTCCGCCTTTCACATTGAATGAAAAACGTCCCTGATCGTACCCTCTGATTTTTGATTCCGGAAGTTCAGAAAATAACGATCGAATATGATCAAACACTTTTGTGTAAGTACCCGGATTTGAGCGGGGTGTACGGCCAATCGGGCTTTGATCAATAGAAATAACCTTATCAACATTGTCGAGCCCCTCAATTTTCTGATAGGGCAGAGGCACTGCTTTGGAATTATAAAACGTGGTTGACAGAATCGGTACAAGTGTTTGATTAATGAGTGAGCTTTTCCCGCTTCCACTCACACCGGTTACACAAATAAATTTTCCGAGTGGTACTTCAAGATTCACATCTTGCAGATTATGTCCTGAAGCTTCATGCAGTTTAAGAGTTTTTCCGGTTCCGCTGCGCCGTTCGACGGGGTAAGGGATGGACTCCTCATCTTTGAGAAATTTTGTAGTTAATGCTTCAGGATCAAGTTCATCGGGAGTGCCTTCTGTAACAATATAACCGCCCTCTGTTCCGGCGCCCGGACCAAGGTCTACCACATAATCGGCATGCTCTATGGTTTCCCTGTCATGCTCCACAACAATTACGGAGTTGCCAAGATCACGCAGCGTTTCAAGCGACTTGATTAATTTGATGTTGTCACGTTGATGAAGGCCAATGCTGGGTTCATCAAGAATATATAGGACCCCGACAAGCTGGGTGCCGATCTGTGTTGCCAGGCGTATACGTTGGGCCTCGCCGCCACTAAGCGTTTGAGCTTCCCTGTTGAGTGATAGGTAGTCGAGCCCGACATTGAGGAGGAAGTCAATCCTGTCGATTACTTCTTTGAGTACCTGCTGCCCGATCTTGCGCTGCCGCTCGGTGAGTGACAAATTACCGACTGTTTTTCGAAGCGATCGAATATCCTGCTCCACAAGATCCTGAATATTAAGCCCGTCGATTTTGTAGGAAAGTGCTTCTTTATTCAGCCGGCCGCCACCACACGTGCTGCAATCAACTTTTGACAAGTAAGCTTTTGCTTTATCTCGTTGTTTGTTTGATTTACTGTCCTCGTACTGATCATTGATGATTGACTTGATGCCGGCAAACTTGTGCTTATAAGTGACATTGCTATTCTTGAAATCATAGCTTACATCAAACTTTTTATCGCCGGCCCCTTCAAAGAGAATATCCATTGCCTCTTCGGGAAAGTCTTTCAGCGGTGTATCAAAATCGAGATCCATTGTGTCGAGTACAGCCTGAAACTGTTTAAACACAAAAATATCACGAGGCTTCCCGAAAAACCGCAATCCGCCGTCATTAATGGATTCATCCGGGTTTGGGATCACAAGTTGCCGGCTTACATCATATGTATATCCCAGGCCATTACAGGATTTGCAGGCTCCATAAGGTGAATTAAACGAAAACAAATTTGGAGCCGGATCT
Source organism: uncultured Rhodohalobacter sp. (assembly GCA_964625635.1). Taxonomy (GTDB): domain Bacteria; phylum Bacteroidota; class Rhodothermia; order Balneolales; family Balneolaceae; genus SW132. The sequence goes on along the minus strand of CAZVEP010000008.1, from coordinate 37,482 downwards.
TCATAGGAAAGTCCGCTTTCAGGATCGTAAAGGTTCTTTGAGAATACTTTATCGCGAATCTCTCCATCTTCCTGGATGCCAAGAATCAGATTGCCATCGGCCATTTCAAGTGCCATGTGCACGCTCTCAGAAATACGTTTCTCACTTTTGGGGCTGATCACAAACCGGTCGATCACAACTTCAATATTGTGCGTCTTATATCGATCAAGCTTTATTTCGCCTTCCAGGTCAATGAGTTCGCCATCGACCCGTGCTTTAACGAACCCTTGTTTCTGCATCTGTTCAAACAGTTCGCGATAGTGCCCTTTACGTCCACGAACAACCGGCGCCAGGCAGTATGCCTTTGTTCCCTTCTCAATATCCATAATGGCAGCAACAATCTGGTCGGAGGTCTGTTTCTCCATCTTATTGCCGGACTTGTACGAATATGGAATAGCAACGCGGGCGTAGAGCAGGCGAAGGAAATCGTAAATTTCAGTCACGGTACCCACTGTGGAACGCGGGTTCCGGTTGGTTGTTTTCTGGTCGATGGAGATCACAGGTGATAAACCATCAATGAAATCAACCTCAGGCCGCTCCATCATCCCCATAAACTGGCGGGCGTAAGCGGAGAGTGACTCCAGGAACCGGCGCTGACCTTCGGCATAAATAGTATCGAATGCGAGAGAGGATTTCCCGGAACCGGACAGGCCTGTAAAAACGACAAGCTGTTCGCGGGGAATATTAATGTCAATATTTTTGAGGTTGTGCTCGCGCGCACCCCTAATAACAATATTTGTGTGCAAAATGGGAGGGAGTTAAGTACAAATTATAGCCTGTCAATATACGAAACTATCAACGTAAACACAGGGTGCAAGAGTTCGATAAATTATGAGACCCTTATAAAAGAGCAGGGTTTAAGAATCTGATAAAAATCTTGAGAAGATCTTTTTTGAATGCTTTTTTTAATGCCTCAGGTTCAAATTTCGATGTGTGATATTTTATGATGAATCATTTCAAATGTTATCACAATGAGGTGTCTATTACATTTTAGATGCCAGTGTGGGGAGGGGTTGAATGAAAATTATACTTCTTATTACATAGATTATTATATTGAAGGCTATTTGCAATTACATCAGATTACCCTATAAATGAGCACCAAGCCGAAAAGTGTGAATCCTATCCCCCCATCATCGTCAGCTTCAGAAATGGATTGGCACCCGCTGTCCTGGAATGAAAAACCTGTCAAACAGTTGCCGCCATATCCTGATACTGAAGAGCTTCAACGCCGCTACAGTGAGCTGAAAAGCCTCCCGCCGCTTATTACTTCGTGGGAAATAGATAAGCTTAAAGAAAAACTGGCGGACGTTTCGAGCGGTAACGGTTTTCTGCTGCAGGGCGGCGACTGTGCTGAAACATTTGAAGGGTGCAAATCGCCAAAAATTGTAAACCTGCTGAAGGTTATGCTGCAGATGAGTTTCATTCTCGTCCACGAAATGGGAACGCCTGTAGTGCGTGTTGGCCGTATTGCGGGTCAGTTTGCAAAGCCGAGGTCAAAAGACTACGAGGAGATCGACGGTGTGAAAATGCTGAATTACCGCGGTGACCTCATCAATAGCTATGAGCCAAACGTTGAGGCGAGAAAACCTGATCCCTCACGTATGATCGAGGCCTACAACAAATCGGGGCTCACACTGAACTTTCTACGTGCCCTCACCGATGAAGGCTTTGCGGATCTTCAGCATCCCGAGCAGTGGGAGCTTGATTTCATGAAGAATAACGAATACTACAAGGATTACGAGGCGATGGTGAATTCTATTCATAAAGCGATACACTTTATGGAAACCATCACTCCAAATGTATTTACCACGCTTCATAAAATTGATCTTTACACCTCTCACGAAGCGCTTAATCTCTATTACGATTCCGCACAGACCCGCAAGGTACCCCGGAAAGCCGGATGGTTTAACCTCAGCGGACACATGGTATGGCTGGGAAACCGTACCAAGCAGCTTGATGGCGGACATGTTGAGTACCTCAGGGGAATTGAAAATCCGGTTGGCATCAAGGTGGGGCCTCCGTTTGATATGGATGAAACATTGCGCCTGATTGAAACCATTAATCCAACTCATGAGGCTGGAAAGATTGTGCTCATCACTCGTATGGGTGTCGATCATGTAGGTGAAATTATGCCCGATTTCATCAAAGCCATTAAAAAAGAAGGACACCCGGTGGTCTGGAGCTGTGACCCAATGCACGGTAATACATTTTCCACTGATAACAGCATCAAGACCCGTCGCTTTGATGACATTCTAGAAGAGATCCGTGCTACTTTTGCTGTTCACAGGGCGGAAGGAAGCTATCTCGGTGGTGTTCATCTTGAAATGACAGGCGATAACGTTACTGAGTGCGTTGGCGGAGCAAACGGGCTGAATGAAGAAGGCCTGGACTCTAATTACGAAACATACTGTGACCCGCGGCTAAACTACGAACAAAGTCTTGAAATGGCGTTTCTGGTTGCCAAAGAATGGAATAAGAGTTACGGAAATAGCTAAATTTACCGCATTTGAGAGATAGCAGTCATGCCGTGCTTATGCACGGCATCTTGTGGTACTGCTTAAACTGTGAGCTTTTTTCTGGTTTGCTTTTCCAATACATGAATTGGAGATCGCGGGTAAATGTCAGTGATGATGCAGGAAGCGTTGAACTTGATCATCACGTCATGCTATTCTCCGACACGGCATCTCTCATCCAGGTTCCAGCTTTAATCTAGCCAATCCGTGATAACGGGACGTCTACTCACCTTAAAAAAAGCCATCTTTATTCCATTCAGACCGTCATTTTAACAGTCGGTATCAGTCAAAGAGTCTTTCACATAATGACAAGCTGTTAGCTGCGTTATATATACTGCAACTCCTTCATGAAACCTATAGTGATATTGTCATAGATATGACAGGAAAACCAGATGGCATACTGCTTGCACATAATAAAAGTAAATAACATCAAACATTAATGGAGTAAACGTTATGACACTTATTAAATATAGCAGACCAAGAAGAAATCTTGTTGGACGACAGTTTTCAGATATAATGGATGATTTTTTCAACGAAGCAGTTGCAACCAGAGGCTCAAGTTTTACGCCAGATATCAATATCTCAGAAACGGAAAATAAACTCAGTATTGAAGTTGAGATTCCGGGTATGAAAAAAGACGATATAAACATTGGCGTTGAAAATGGAGCACTGACAATCAGCGGAGAACGCAAAAACAAGAATGAGGAAGAAGGCCGTAAATATCACAGAGTCGAAACTCATTACGGAACGTTTGAGCGATCATTTCAACTGCCTGACAATGTTGATGAAGAGACAATAGAAGCCAGTTATTCAGATGGTATTCTGCAAATTGACATCGACAAGAAAGAAGAAAAAGTTAAGAAACAGATCGAAATTAAGTAGTACTGAGTGTTCTCTCACGAGAGCAGGTTAGTTAGTAGCCGGGGTCATATTGACCTGTGGCCTCGGCATTATTATTATTGCCTGATATGCAAAATCTTTTTGGTATGGCTGGCAATAAGTTAGGTGAAATTCATTAAGAGCTGCACAATAAAAAAGTGATGAATTTCATTGTTATATATCGTGTTTTATCAATTGTGAAAAAATAAAAACTAACAAATCGATTAAATCAAATGGACCGATTTACCAAAAGCATTATCGCGGCAGTAGCAATTATTACTCTGCTTCTTGGAATGCAGTTTACCTCCAGCCATGATACAAATGAGGCATCAGATTATAGCCTCCCTGCAAACAGTGACACCTCAAGCAGATCTGCGGAAAATATTCCAATCAGAACTCTGGCTGATTTCAACAATGCCATTGTAAATATTGCTGACAGAACGAACCCTACCGTTGTCACTATAACAACAGAAATGACGGTGAGACAGCAGGTTCGGTCACCTTTTGAATTTTTCTTTAATAATCCGGGAAATCAGCAGCGTGAACGTCAGGTTACTGGTCTGGGATCGGGAGTTATTGTGGATTCCGGTGAAGGATACATCATCACGAATAACCATGTGATTGAAAATGCAGATGAAATTACCATTCGGCTCTATAGTGGTGATGAGTACAGCGCAGAAGTCGTAGGGGCTGATCCAGGCAGTGATGTAGCTGTTTTAAAAGTAGACGTGAATGATCTTCCTGCTATACCACTCGGAGACAGTGAAAATATCAGGGTTGGTGAGATGGTGCTGGCAATTGGTAGTCCGTTACAATCGGATTTTGCACACACGGTGTCGCAAGGAATTGTAAGCGCAAGCGGCCGTTCGTCTCTTGGGCTGAATCTTTATGAAAATTATATCCAGACTGATGCAGCCATTAATCCGGGCAACTCTGGCGGTGCCCTTATAAACCTGGATGGTGAGCTTATTGGTATAAACACGGCAATAGCCAGTCGCAGTGGCGGAAGCCAGGGTATCGGATTTGCAATACCCATTAACATGGTAAAAAATGTAATGGAAGACCTCATACAGGATGGCCGTGTTGCACGCGGATATCTGGGTATTGGGCTGGGCGGTGAAGTTGACCGAACCATGGCTCGTGCTCTTGATATGGAGTCTCCAAGAGGTTTCATAATAGGTAATGTTGAGGAAGGTGGTCCTGCCGATGAAGCCGGATTAAAGTCTGGTGATGTAGTTGTTGAATTGAACGGTGAGCCGGTCAGGAATTTTTATGATTTTCGAATTGCAATAGCTAGCTCCTCTCCCGGAACAGAAGTAGAGCTGGGTATCTTTCGCGATGGAGAAGAGATGTCTTTTACTGTTGAACTTGGTGAACTGGATGCTCAAGAGGTTGCAGGCGTAGATCCTCAAATGGAAGAGGAGATGTCGGAGTCTCTTGGATTCGATGTGAACAACCTGACGGACAATATTCGTCAGCAGCTCAGGCTTGAGCCTGGAATTACTGGTGTGGTGGTTGCTGAAATACAGCAGGGAAGCCGGGCTTATCGTCAGGGATTGCGTCAAGGTGATGTGATTAAGCAAATTGGTAACCAAAACATCGAGAACGAGAGCCAGTTTTATTCAATAATGAGCCAGTATCTGGAATCAGGTGACGATGCGTTACTGATGAGAATATACAGACAGGGACGCAATATGTTTGTCGCAATAGAGTTATAGATACAGATTGTTTTGGTTGAGGTTAAAAGCTGGCATCCCGCAGGGTGTCAGCTTTTTTATTGTCAATGTTTCCGTAAATAGTGGTGTGGCATCACTTTTGCACTAATTTAATGTAAAAGATTCAACCATTTAAGATGGATTATAAAGACTATTACAAAATTTTAGGTGTTGGCAAGTCGGCCACTCAACAAGAAATTAAAAAGGCTTACAGAAAACTAGCGGCAAAATATCATCCAGATAAAAACCCGGACGATCCCAGCGCTGAAGATAAGTTCAAGGAAGTGGGTGAAGCCTATGAAGTTCTCAAGGATCCGGAAAAAAGAAAACTATATGATCAGGCGGGATCTGACTGGAAACGATATCAAAGAGCAAACGAACAGGCGGGTGGCGGTTTTGACTGGTCACAATACGCACAACAACAGCAGGGTGGCGGAGGTCAATACCGTACCCGTGTGAACATGAATGACATATTTGGAGACCAGGCTCAGGGCAGAAGACCGGGTTCTCAGGGAGGTGGGAGCCCATTTTCCAGTTTCTTTGAAACTCTGTTTGGGGGTGGTTTTCAGCAGCAGCAACAGCAACAGACATCGAGACAAAGAAGAGCTGTGAGCGGCGAAGATACTGCCGCAAATGTGACTATTCCTTTAAAGGAAATCTTTACGAATACGACAAAAACCTTCAGAATCGATGGAGAAAGGGTCAAGGTTAAAATTCCGGCTGGAATTGAGGATGGAAAACGTCTTAAGCTGAAAGGACGGGGGAATGTATCAGGAATGGGTACCACAAGGGGAGACCTTTACCTGAAAATACACATAGACGTGCCGGAAAATATTGAACGCAAAGGACGCGATGTATATCAGGATTTTGACCTGGATCTTTACACTGCTGTTTTGGGCGGATCCGTTGTAGTAGATACACTTAACGGCAAGCTAAAACTGAATATCCCGGAAGGTACTGATAATGGGAAATTATTCAAGTTTTCCGGTAGAGGTCTGCCACCAATGAATGGCAAAGGCAGCAATGGTAATTACTATGTTCGCTGCAATGTAAAACTCCCCGATAAGCTTTCAGCTAAAGAAAAGAAACTGTTTAAAGAGCTAGCCGCCCTGAATGATAATTAAGAAACGTGCGGATAGGGCCTTTGCACATTAAAAAGCTCAGAAACTGTAAGAATGTATTCTTGTGGATTCTGTAATGAAAGTTTTTAATCTTAGCGTCGCTTATTTGATAACTTAATTTGAATCTTAGGATAAATCCGATGAAACTATTTTTGTCAGTGATCTTTATTTCCGGTCTTTTTTTCACTACGTCTCCTGATGAGGCGTTTCATGTAGAGAATGAAAACCTTCGCTGGGGTCAGATCGGCCATTATGTTACAGGTCACATTGCTGAAAATCATATCACAGAAAAAACAGCCAGTGAACTCGATCGCATTATTGGTGATGAATCGCTGGCAGTTGCGGCCGTCTGGATGGATGATATACGTTCTGACGACAGCTATGACTACACGAGCACATGGCACTGGGTTACGATTCCTGATGGTATGACATATGAAGAGACTGAAAAAAATCCGGATGGAGATCTGCTCTGGGCACTCGAAACACTTATTGCTGAATTGAAAGAAGGCGGGCTTACCGCGAAAGAAGAGCACGATAAGCTGAAAATGGTTATTCATATGGTGGGCGATATCCATCAGCCGTTGCATGTCGGAACCGGTGATGACCGGGGTGGAAATGATACCCGGGTTCAATGGATGGGTAGCAACAGTAATCTGCATAGGGTGTGGGATAGTGACATGATCGAATCCCGTCAAATGAGCTATACTGAAATATCTGATAATATTGATGTTATTGATGATCAGACGGTTTATGAATGGCAAAGTGCATCGGTGCGTGACTGGGCGTATGAATCGATGAGCTACCGGGATGCAGTTTACGACTTACCTGATAACAACCGGATTGGTTATGAGTACCGGTATGCTAATTACGATCTCGTGAAAGAAAGACTCGTGAAGGCTGGCGTTAGGCTTGCCGGCGTGCTGAATGATATTTACGATAATTGATTTTAAGACAAGTTTAGCCTTTCAGGCAGAATCGTTGAATCAATTTTGATTCTGCCTTCTATTCTTCTTAAGACGTATGCGGTAGCTTCACTAATGCGCCACGCGATAATATCTTTTTTACAGCATTTTGAGTACATTTTTATGTATTTCAAGTGTCTCTTGGTCAAATAGTACGAACTGAACCCTTTTGACAGACGACAGGTTTTTGCCCACCTCTCTAATGGTTTTAAATGCTACTTTCGCTGCATCCTTTGTTGGATAACCAAACGCACCCGTTGATATCGCCGGAAATGCAATGATATCAACACGGTTTTCATCCGCCAGTTTAAGCGCATTTTTATAGCAATCTGCAAGCAGTTCGTCAGAGGGTGTATCTCTTCCATATACAGGTCCCAAGCAATGAATAACAAAGTCATTCGGTAAGTTAGGTGCTTCTGTAATAACAGCATCACCGGGAGATATGGGAGCGAGCGGCTTTGTAAGTTCTCTCAGTTCAGGATCTCCTTTTCTATGTATAGCTCCAGCAACCCCACCTCCGGTTTTAAGCTGTGAATTGGCCGCATTAACAATAGCACCTGCTTCAGGCTGATTAGAAATGTCACCTTTTTTAAGTTCGATTGTGATATTGAAGAGTGATTTTTCCATGAAATTTAAATTTTGACGCACAAAATTGAGGGATTTAAGTCAAATTAGTTAAAAATAAAACCTGACACGGAGGGTTGCAAAGCGCTTTTAGGGAGTGAAAAACAAGGAATTTATATGTTCATTTGTCAGAAATTGAAGAAATTTTCAAAAAAAATGTGAAAACCGCTTCCAAAAAATTGTGAGCTAAAAAGCGGTTTTTTAAAAAACAGATTGGGGGCTATAGGGGCTATAAATTTCCTCGATGTTATGGCAGTGTTAACTGATAAAAAATTGGAAGAGCTTTCATGATCTTTCTATGCATTTATGTCAGGTTTCTGACTCGAAAACAGATTTTTAAGTGAGTTGTGAGATTTGCTATAAAATCACTTGACACGATAACTTATGTACGAACAATACAGTAACGGCTGTTATCAATTCAAATAAAGTTATTCAGAACCATGAAATCAATCGTAAAGAACATCACAACACTAATGATCCTGGTGATCTCATTCACCTCGGCTGAATTTGTAAATGCTAACACAGCTGCTGCGGATACGCTGCAGGCAACGCAAGCGGAAACCGCTGCACAGAATGACAGGATGGAGAAAGTTTTGCTCTATGGCCTGCAGTCTGATGTGGATGGTATTCTTGAAGCTACGTTTTATAATACGATAGCCTACAAGACGCTGAACCCTGAATTTTCTTCAGAAATAATCCTTGAAAAGATTACTGAAATAGCATTGGAAGAAAAAAGCCATGTTGTTCGGTATAAAGCTTTTCTCGCTCTTTCTTATCTTAAAGATTATGAAGAGTATGCAGAAGACAATGAAAAACTTCGAACATATGTAATGACTAATCAACCGATGGATGCATTCCAGGTCATTATTGATAATCTGGAAGCTCAGCAAGTAGCAGCTAATCAATAGCTGATTTATCAGTTTAGCAATACCTTTTAAAGGGTATAAAGGCGATTCTCAAAAGAGGATTGCCTTTTTTTATTTAGGCCTTTCACAGAATTTATTTAACACTGGCATAAATTTTATAGTTATGGCAGATGCAATATTTATTTGCGAAGATCCTGCCTAAAATGTTTGCCAATCGGGCAGTGTAAATTCAATGTCGTCCTGTACACTGTAAATCCGTCATATTTTGATAAATGGTACGTTTTTGGCGTCTATTCATAGTAAAAGAATCTAAATTCTGAGGACTATGAACTTCAATAAATTTACCATCAAAGCACAAGAGGCTGTACAAGCCGGAATTGAACTGGCTCAGAATAATAATAATCAGGCGGTTGAGCCGGCACACATTCTGCTGGCATTACTTGATGATGCTGAAAATGTCGTTAATTCTATTCTTAAGAAGATTGGGATCGCACTTCCTGCTCTCAGAAATGAGCTGCAGCGGCAGATAAAGTCATTTCCTGTCATTAAAGGCTCATCTGTATCGGGCCAGTACCTCTCTAATAATTCGAAAGCAGTGTTTGATGCAGCCCAAAACAGGGCGACTGATTTGGGAGATGAATATATCAGTTCAGAGCACATCCTCCTAGGTATAGCTTCTTCAAAGGGAGAAACGGGTGAATATCTTAAAGCGAATGGCGTAACAGATGATAAAATTCTGGATGTTTTAAAAAGTGTTCGTGGATCGCAAACAGTCGATGATCCAAACGCAGAAAGCCGGTATGAAGCACTCAAGAAATACGCCCGAGACTTGAATGAGCTCGCAGAAAAGAATAAGCTGGACCCGGTTATTGGGCGCGATCAGGAGATTCGGCGCGTGATGCAGATTCTATCACGCCGAACCAAAAATAATCCGGTTCTGATTGGTGAGCCAGGTGTGGGTAAAACAGCCATCGCAGAGGGGCTCGCTCTTAGAATTGTTCGTGGAGATGTACCTGAAGGATTGAAGACCAAACGTATTGTCGCCCTGGATATGGGGGCTCTGGTTGCGGGTACAAAATTCCGCGGAGAATTTGAAGAGCGTTTAAAAGCCGTTGTGAAAGAGGTGATGGATTCTGAAGGGGAAATGATCCTCTTTATTGATGAGATCCATACGCTTGTAGGCGCCGGCGCCACAGAAGGATCGATGGACGCGGCGAATATTCTGAAACCGTCACTTGCACGCGGTGAGCTCCACGCAATTGGTGCGACAACACTGACAGAGTACCGCAAGTATATAGAAAAAGACAAGGCGCTCGAACGCCGCCTCCAGACTGTTTATGTAGGCGAACCAAGTGTGGAAGATACCGTATCGATTTTGAGAGGACTGCAGGAGCGGTACGAAGTTCATCATGGTGTGCGAATTACAGACTCAGCTATAGTAGCAGCTTCAGAGCTTTCACATCGCTATATAGCAGACCGATTTCTGCCTGATAAAGCCATTGACCTGATCGACGAGGCGGCAGCCAGGCTAAGACTACAGATTGACTCCATGCCGGAAGAGCTGGACAGTATTGAACGCCAGATCCGCCGTCTTGAAATTGAGCGTGAAGCACTGAAGAGGGAAAAAGATGAGTCAAAACTGAAATCCAACGAGAAGGAACTTGCAGACCTCGAAGAGCAGCGGAAATCGATGCGTGCACAGTGGGATATGGAGAAAGGCCTCATCCAGAAAAACCGTGAGCTGAAACAAGCAATTGAAGCCTCACGAAACCAGGCCGACAAGGCTGAGCGTGAAGGAAACTACGAAAAAGTTGCTGAGCTGCGATATGGCACCATCACGCAGCTTGAGAAAGATCTTGCTGATACCAAAGAGAAACTTAACAACGTGAAGGAAGGCCGCTCACTTTTAAAAGAGCAGGTGGAAGCAGAGGATATCGCCGATATCGTATCGCGATGGACGGGTATTCCCGTAACTAAGATGCTTTCAAGTGAACGTCAAAAATTGCTGAAACTTGAAGACGAGCTGCACAAGCGTGTGATTGGACAAGATCAGGCGATTGAGGCTGTGTCAGACGCTGTGAGACGTTCCCGTGCAGGTTTACAGGATGAACAGCGGCCAATCGGATCATTTATGTTCTTGGGATCAACCGGTGTAGGTAAAACTGAGCTTGCGCGATCACTTGCAGAATTTCTGTTTGATGATGAGGACGCCATGATACGCATAGATATGAGTGAGTACATGGAGAAGCACAGTGTGAGCCGCCTTGTAGGATCTCCTCCCGGCTATGTTGGCTACGAAGAGGGTGGGCAGCTGACGGAAGCCGTCCGCCGTAAACCATACTCAGTGGTACTACTTGATGAGATTGAGAAAGCACATGGCGATGTGTTCAATATTTTGCTTCAGGTGCTGGATGATGGCCGTCTGACAGATAATAAAGGAGTGACGGTAGATTTTACCAACACCATTGTGATTATGACAAGTAATATTGGGTCACACCTGATCTCAGAGCAGATTGAAAAATCAGGCGGTGAGATGGATGATGACACCTATCTCGAGCTCCAGAATATGCTCATGGAACAGCTCAGGAAAACCATCAGACCTGAGTTTCTGAACAGGATTGATGATGTGGTCGTCTTCCATCCGCTGGATAAATCACACATCCGCGAGATTGTGGATATTCAGCTGAAACGAATCCATAAAATGCTAAAACGAAACCGTGTACGGCTCGACGTTTCCGACAAAGTGAAAGACTGGCTGGCCGTTAGGGGATACGATCCTGTTTATGGTGCCAGACCTCTGAAGAGGGTGATGCAGACTCAAATTGTAAATCAGCTCGCCAAACAGCTGATTGAGCGTGAAGATGACAGCGAGTCGATCACCTATGAGGCAACTATCAGCAAAGATGGCAACAAGCTTGAATTTGCTGAGGTATACGACGATGTAGAAGCGTGGTCGGACTGAGACCGAGCTTAATCATATCTGATAACAGACCTCCAAGGTTTCAAAACCCTGGAGGTCTTTTTGTTTATAGAAAACCTAATAGGTCTGAGATTTAAAACCTGTCTGCTGAAAGTACCGCTTCAGCGGTACACCCGCCGAATCTAACAGCGTTAGCGTTGGTGGTATTGACTTTTCAAACTTATGGACTCACCCCCGGCCCCTTTCTAACTATCCAAAAGCGGCTCGACAAAGAAAAGAGTGGAGCTCCGGAAAATAGTTTCTTAATCCTTAAAAAACCCACCTCTGCCTCGTCGCTGAACGCTTTAGAGGCTGTCTCCTCCGGTGAAGGAGAGTTTTAGAGATCGCAAATCGCAACGTCATTACGTTTTAAAAATCGTTAAATCTTCTCAACTGCCAGACCAAAAAGAATTGCCTGGCGATTCTATGGTTCAGATAGGTGACTCAGGGTTTGAGTTACGAATCGCGATTTTCAAATCCCCAATAACGAATACCGAATTAGACGCTGACAGACACCGGAACAGCTTCTAAATATTCTCAGGTTGTTGAACAATACCTGTCAGAAACTGCTGGAGCTTGCATTCTTGATACCTAACCCTCAGCAGTTACTTTTGATTCTGTTTTCTACCAAAAGGTTTAGTTTACATTGTTTGATTTTTTCTCTCAAGTGCATTCGGTAGTCTACTATCGTTTTTCTGATCAGATCTGTTAGAATGCCGTTTATCAGTAACGTCAATTCGCTCGCTTTCATGTAGAGATTCGTTCTCCTCCTCTTCGTGGTCTAGTTGCTGAAGCTTGTGTTCGGAGAGGGCAAGAGTAAGAGAACTATTTAAGTTCTTCAGTTTTTCTCGGAAGGATCTGGGTATTTTCAATTTAATCCGATTACCCTTGGCAGCCGGAAATTGATCAATAGATTTCAGACTTTTTAAATCTATGTAAAGCTTATAGCTGAACCATCCTTTTTTTATGTGAACTGACTCAATATCAGAAAGATGAAATGTTATCTGCCTGGCTTCCGATTTGAAATATTTGAATATCTCGTCAATTGTCTGATATTCAATCTCAAGTGTTCTGTTTTCGAACCTTACAAGTCCTGAAGCACTACCTAGTCCGGCATAAACATATGTTTTTTTAAAAGGTAAAATCAAACTCGTCCCGGTTTATTTCGCTTTATCACTCAATCCTTAACATTGGCAAAATGCCAAACATATGTGTAAACGTACAAATATCTTGGATCAATTAAAGATAGTCAGTTTAAAAAAAGCCAGACAGGTATTGTTTAATAATCAAATGCTGTTACTCTTAAAGCAATTCTTCTGGATTTAGCCCCATCAAATCTTCTGTGACAAAAAGACGTCCTTTCCTGATCAGTTCATCATCGAGGTAAACATTGGTACCGATACAAACAAGGTCCCAGTGAATGGCGCTTTCGTTGCCATTGGGAGCAATTTCATAGTCATTTCCAAGCGTGAGGTGATTCGACCCGGTAATCTTCTCATCAAACAGGATATCGTACATCGGGTTTTTGATGATAGGATTGAGGCCGAAGCTAAATTCGCCAAACCGTCTGGCTCCTTCATCTGTATCCAGAATCTCTTCAAGAGCATCATTGTTGGAGGAGTCAAAATCTTTAACCACTCCGTTTTCGACAACAAGCTTCACAAATTCAAATGGCTTGCCCTGATAGACGGATGGCGCATAGGTGATATGGCCATTCACAGAATCAAGTATAGGTGAGCTAAAGAGTTCACCATCTGGAATATTTCGCTTTCCAAAGCATGGAATCCAGTTTTGTCCTTTTACAGAGAACTCAATATCGGTTCCATCACCTTTGAGGCGCACCATATCAGCCTGGTACAGCCGTTTTTCCAGAGGCAGCATGGCTTCCTTCAGCTTGTTATAGTCGAACAGGCAGGCATCGTAATAAAACTGACGAAACTGCTCGGTCGACATTTTTGCATTCATTGCAAATGCCGCTGATGGATAGCGCAGCACCGCCCAATTCGTATGATTGACTCGCTCCTCAAAATGTACCGGATTCACAAAAAACTCTGAGTATGCTTTATTTGCCGTCTTAGTGACGCCCGAGTTTTCATAAATGTTTTCCGATGCCCGAATACCGATGAAGGCATCCATTTTTTTCATCAGCGGCAACTGGTCTGACTCAGCCTGGTTTTTCCAGTACTCTTCATCTCCGCTCTCCAGCATCATCCGGTTTGTTTCCGGGTCCTCAATTTTAATGAATGGGTGCCCGTTGATCTCCCGGGTCAGTTTTGCAAGTGCTCGAACGAGCCCGATTGCATTTAGCCCGATGCATTGAATCATGATATTCTGCCCGGATTCGAGTTCTACGCTATGAGTAAGGAGTTGTTTTGCAAGTTTAAGGTCGTTCTCTGAATACATTCTGGAAATTGTTATTCAAATTGATGATTAATGAATATCAGACATAAAGATACTGATTTCATAAGAGGAGAAAGAATGATATTTCCTTTGATGATGCACAAAAGAATGGTCTGATAAGATGAAAATGTGACGAATTTCTATAAAAAGGCTGCCAATAAATAACGAATATACCCCCAGGTACAATTTAAGGCCGTTATGCAAGCATTGTGAATAAATGACTTATGAAGCTTTTTGGAGCCAAAAGAGGTCTAAATAAAGCTTTTGATAATCAACGCCTGAATTAACTCATTAATCAAAAAACTGAGATAATAAAAATCACTGCTACAAATATCTATCCTTCAGCAATCCATCATTTTGATTATGGTTCCGTTAATCAATCACCTCTATACGGGAATACAATGTCACAATGAATTTGTTGAATTATTTTTAAAAGAGGTGTAGCCAATCAAGCCACACCCCTTGAGATTATGGATCTATGAGGCAAGTTTACTCAGAAGGAATCTTTTTATTTAGTTGATTTCCTCTAAAAACATAAAGTAATGATGTAGCAATTATAAGTACCTGAAACTCCATTCCGCGGCCACCATTGTTCCCCATATTTATGGAATTCCATCCATATTGCGCATGTACCATCGCAATGGCACCGATCATAACAATTGTGAACATTATGCCGGCGATCCTCGTGGCCCATTCAGGCCCAAAACCACCCCAAAGCAATAATAGAGAGCCGCCGATTTCAACTATACCTAACATCAATACCATGAAAGTGGGCATACCCATAGCTGCTGATACATCCCCGGCCATTGCGATTTTAGGGAATCCGTGATAGACAAAAATTGCAGCTAATGCCAGTCTTGGCAGCCAATGAGCTATTCCGGAAAGTTTGTTTAGTTGATTCATAACAGTACTCCATTTATTGTGTTTTGATTGTTCAACTTTTAGATGGAGTTACACCGAGGTTTCTTACCAAATCAGTCAGATCAATATCATTTGATAATAGATCACATAGCCTCAAGCTAGAATTAAAAAAAATACCGGTAACCATATCCATACGTGGCATTATTTTACGCAGATATTTCAAAAAAAATCCCGGGCAAAAGTGGAAAGGCTTATGGCCGTAATCATCATCAAACTTATACCGAGGAAATAGGCAAAAATATAACTTCCACCGAGCAGCAGCGATTTAGCGGCCATTGCCTGTGTGGCAACAATCAAAAACAATGGAAACAAGCAACCAAGTGCTCCAATGGCGTATGCTATGCCAAAGACAAATGCCTCCCAAGCTTCGTAGATGAAATTTTTTGTTTTGATTGACATCAGCAGAAAACGCGGGATTTTTACCTGCCAACATCAATCCACCCGGTAGAATCAGAATTCCTACCATACCGATGGTAACCCACTTCATGAAGGCGATCAAATTTAGCAAACAGTTTAAATCATGTAACTTAACAAGATAGGAAAAGGGGAAATGTGTGGATTACGGTTACTTAGCAGGATATGTGCCTGATAATACCCCAATTTTTTCTGATGATTTAAGCACATTTTCCTAAGCATAGGAATCTACGAAGTTATTATAAACTATATTCAAGGGCCGGAATGTTTAGACGTTCATACAAACTTCAGCTCCCGAAACGATAAAACTGCAGAAATCAGAATTTATAACTTCAGCGGTAAAAATTGGTAAGAATTGCCTCTATCGGTTCGTCTATCAGCCAACAGAAAATAAAAATCATACTTATGGAAATTGAATTAATACACGAGTGGCTGTTAGGGCTTTCGGAAAGTTACAATGTTAATCCATACATTTTTGCAGGCATTTATGTGGGAGCAATTCCATTTTTCACGCTTTCAGTAGCCTGGATCATTCGAAATAAAAAACGGGAGGAATCTATTACCTTACCTGTCATTTCAACCGGCTTTTTCTTGTCATCTGCGTACATCTATCTGATGATAGCGGGCGAGAACGTGCCGGTTTGGGCCTATATTTTGATCGTCGGATTTTTAGGCTATGGCATTTACTCGACATTTAATAAAATTAAAAATACACAAAGAGGAGCCACCAAAGTATGAGCTATCAATATGATTTAATCGTAATTGGGGGTGGCGCAGCGGGTTTAACCGCCGCCGGGATGGGCGCAAATTTTGGTGCCAAAACACTGATGATTGAAGCAAATAAACTCGGAGGTGATTGTACCTGGAACGGATGTGTGCCAAGTAAAACAATTTTACACGCATCCAAACTGGCCGCTTCAATTAAAGAAGCGGAGGCTTTTGGGCACCGGTCGGAAACATCCATAAACTTTGCCTCTGTAATGGATCATGTTCGAAATGTGAGAGAAGAAGTATACGAGGAAGCCGATGACCCGGACATTTACAGAGATATGGGCGTGGAAGTTGCGTTTGGCAGGGCACAGTTTGTAGGCGACCACAAGATCGCAATTCACAATGATAAAGATAGAAGGATAAAAGAGGTGAGCGGTAGGTTAATTGTGATTGCAACGGGAAGCAAGCCAATGATACCTCCTATAAAGGGACTGCTTGAGATTCCATACCTTACAAATGAATCGATTTTTGAGCTAACAGAACAACCCAAACAGCTTAACATTATTGGCGGCGGACCAATTGGCATAGAGATGGCTCAGGCATTTCAGCGACTGGGAACGCAAGTGACGGTATTTGACATGCAGGACCGTATTTTGGCCAACGATGATGATGAGTTGGCTAATTTGCTGTTGAACCGACTCAAATCGGAGGGCGTGGAGTTTCAGCTTTCAGCCGCTGTAAACGAAATTTCAAAAGGCGAGGATGGTTCCATACGTGTTCACGCAGTTGTGAACGGAGAAGAAATTATTAAAAAGAGCGACGCACTACTGGTGGCCGTCGGCCGGGTGGCAAATTATCAATCGCTGGACCTGGATGAAGCCGCGATCAGCTATACAAAACGCGGCATTGATGTTGATGACAGGTGTAAAACAAACAAAGGTCATATTTATGCAGCAGGTGATGTCACCGGCAGATATCAGTTTACGCACATGTCGGAGCACATGGCTAAAGTTGCAGCTAGTAATGCCCTTTTAAAAGTACCCATGAAAATAGACAAGAAACATGTGCCCTGGAGTACTTACACGGATCCTGAGTTAGCCGGCGTAGGAGCATCAGAAAAAAAGCTAAGAGACGATGGCATTAACTTCGAAACGTATCGGTTTCCATACTCAAAAGTAGATCGTGCTATTACTGATGGAGATACGGATGGGATGATAAAGATCTATGCTAAAAAGTGGAATGGAAAGATTCTTGGAGCCACCATTTATGGAAAACAGGCTGGTGATTTAATTGGAGAATACGCGCTGGCAATGAAAAATGGTGTTACTCTCCGAAACATTGCCGATACCATACACCCTTATCCAACCTACGCCCTGGGAGTGAGGCGGGCCGCCGATCAATGGTATGTAAAAAATCAGTCGGAATGGATGAGTAAAGTTGTGAAAAAACTGTTCCGCTATCAGGGTGATATTCCTGATTTATCTGATAAAGACCGAATTGTTTAGCAGTTCGGGAGAATCAAAAAAAGGTTTTGATGAATTATTTGAAAAGTATGCAGCGGAGGTTAGCCGGTGACGAGGGGGCACGTATCGTTTCTGATTTACTGAACCCACTTTCTCTGCCGCTGCTTGTTTTTGGAGTCGCAGGATTGACAACCAATGCGTCTTTTAGGTCTATTGCTGAGGTAATGGCTGCATCAACGCTGCTTTTTTTTATTATCCCATTTTTGGCTGCTGCAATAGTAATGAAAGTCAACCCGGGAACCACTTCTGATTTCCGATCCAGGTCCGCACGAAGCGGATTATATTTAATTTCATGCCTGAGTGTTGGACTGGGAGGGCTTCTCTTTTTTAGTGAGATCTATTCCAACACGTACCGTGTCATCCTTGTGACCTATTTTGTTAACCTGCTGATCGCTATGGGAATTAATTTTAAATGGAAAGCCAGCGTACATGTGGGATCAGCAATAACGGCATCGGTATTGCTGATCTGGCTGGCAACACTGGATGGTGCAGGCTTCGGACCTTTTTTTGTTGCACTCATCATCCTTGTCTTTCTGCCGATTCTGGCGTGGGCTCGTATTCAGCTAAGAGTGCACAGCCGATTTGAAATTCTGCTTGGCGGGGTGACGGGACTTATATGCACCATCCCGTCAATATTATTGCTTGCTTGAAGGAAGGAAAATGAGCAATTATTTCATGAATTCTTATTTATGACTTGATCAAAAACATTTAATGGTGCGATGGCTCACCAAACTTGGTGCCTTTAATCAGCTCTTGATAAGCGTGGACCATCGTGTCTTGTGAGGCGCCAAAAAAAAACATAGTGTATATTAACAAGTTAATAAGATTAACTTTCAGATAGCTGTTTTCATCGTACTTTCTGGCCGATACAATCACGTCTTTTTGAATAATCTGAAACGTATCCCGTCTTCTCAGCCGTTTTATCATATCAAAGTCTTCCATAATGGCAAAATCTTTGAAGCCATTCAACTCTTCAAATAGGCTCCGTTTTATAAAGAGCGTCTGATCGCCTCCTCTGCACATCAGCCGATCAAATCTGGTGAACCAACTGTTAATTTTAAGCAGTAATTTATTTGAATTAAACTTGAAGCGGTAACAGCCTGATTCTGCTCCACTCTGCAAGGCTTCTAAAATATCGGAAACATATGTTTTGGGAGGAATAGAGTCGGCATGGACAAAATATAAAATATCACCACTTGTCAGTTTGGCTCCGAGATTCATTTGAGCTGCCCGACCTTTTTTTGAAGAAATCAGGCATTGAAACCCTTCTTTACGAACTATCTGAACAGTGTCATCCGAACTAAGGCCATCAATAACTAATATCTCATTGACAGAATCTTGTGCATATTCTGATAAATATCTCAGCAGCTCAGCGATATGCTCCGACTCGTTAAATGTGGGAACAATGATACTGATCTTCATATGAACATTTGGGTTTCTATTATATGGTTTGAGCTAAAGGCACTGTTGATCGAGTCTTCCTACAGTTTTGGAAACAGTTCTGAATGGCAGGTATGACATTCATTCTTTGGAAAGGGTAATCTTTCCGAACCATGCCAGTGTACTTGAGCCTGTGTTATCGGAATCTGTCATAATTGTGATACCTGAGATTTCACGAGGGTCTTCATCAAAGGCTTTGCGGTAATCATCCAATATGTTTCTTTTTAATGAGACCCACTCACCTGCTTTTTCGTTTCCTGAGTTAACCACGATATATTTAACCCAGCTTGTAAAAGGATTCTCTTCAATAGTGCCAATTTCAGCATCATTTGCCCACACGTAGTTCAGCGAACGCAGAGGAATATCAAACGATGTAAAAGTTTTAAAGAAACGGTATTTTAGGCGCTGCCCAAAAGGGAGTTCGCTCACCGGATAATCGAACGTAATATATATCCGTGCTACAAAATCATCCCCGTCTTTCTCTCCAAGTTTCGCAGATTCAATCACCTCATCAATTTTCCACTCCCATTCAACGAAACTGAATTCAAAGGGGTTGGCGTGGAGGGGAGAGGTAACACTGGATATCGCTTTACTACTGGAGGCTTTGATAACAGGAGTACCGTCTTCCTTTTGATCCCTCTCATAAACGGCTTCCTTCTTGCGTCCAAAGGGTTCATGCCGAAGAATCCGGGCATCGCTATCATCAGGGTCAAAGTCAGCCGGATCCAGTACAAACCGGTCGGTACTGTCGGCGTTTAGCCGGACGGGCTCCTGTGAAAAAGACTCATAGGGAATAATAAGAATGATGAACAGGACAATTGAAAGTATCAACAGGTAAGATTTGGGAAATGTCATAATTTGAAATCCGTTTTAGTATTAAATACGTATAATCTTGGTGATTGGATGGTTCGAAATGGAAAAAACTTACCTTTTATACGTAAGATATCTTAGCCAGGGCGCATCCAATCAGAAAGACGAAATTGAAAAACTATGATATTAATATTCATTTTCGGGTTATTCATGCAGTCAGTTGTTCCAAATGCAGATTTGTCGATCGGAAATGATTCGCTTGGCAGTATGAGCTACGCCGAGATTTCCATGGAACTTGTGAAAGCAGTTCGGGATGAGAAAGACACAACGCCTTTAAAACAAATGCTCGCAGATGTTCCGGAGCATGAGCTTTACAACAGCCTGGATACCGAGCAAAAAAAGAAAGCGTTCTGGATAAATATTTATAATGCATATGTTCAAATCCTTCTGTTGGATGATCCCAAACTTTTTGAAGACCGAAACAGCTGGTTTGGTTACAATTTTTTCACGACTCCCCAGGTAGTTGTAGCTGGAAAAAAATTGAGCTTTGACGATATTGAACACGGAATTATGCGGCGATCCAAGATTAAGCTTTCAATGGGCTATCTTGATCAGTGGTTTGTGGACAATTTTGTGAAACGATTTTGGTGGGATAAGGTAGATCCGCGGATTCACTTTGCTCTTAATTGCGGGGCTGCAAGCTGCCCGCATATTGCAGTGTACAGTCCTGACCGTGTAGAAGAGCAGCTTGATATCACCACTAAAAACTACCTTGAAGAGACGACCGATTACTACCCCGAAGAAAATAGGGTTGAAGTAAATAAACTCATGAGCTGGTTCAGGGCTGATTTTGGCGGATCTTCAGGGGCAATTCAAATGTTGAAAAAGTACGATGTGATCCCTGAAAATGCTGATCCGGATATTTCATATAAAGATTATGACTGGACACTGGAACTCGGAAATTACAAGGACATCTGAAAAAGACAATGAAAAGGATATGATACAACTGGCAGCAAATGTAGTAAATGGCTCAAATATTCTGAATGCATAAAAAGCGGATTTCAAATACAGCCGTCATATTTTTCAGTCTTACACCCCGGGAAGAGGCCAGGCAGAAATCTTTAGTTTCTGGTAGTGAATTTGTTAAAGATTTCCGGATTGCGGTACTGCTGAGAGGCCATGTGAAACGGCAGGTCGATCAAACAGATTTGCCCTGTTTTCTATTTGATGAGTACAATCAAAAGGGTGAAACATTCGGAGAGAAATTTGTATCTGGTATTGAAAAAGTATTCAATGATGGATTTGAAAATGTTATCGTAGTTGGCAGCGACACACCCATGCTGCAGTCCGAGCACATTTTAAAAGCTGCAGATGAGCTTCAAAATGAGCTTTCAGATGTTGTTTTGGGTCCGGCGGGCGATGGCGGCACCTGGCTCATGGGCTTCAGCTATCGATCATTTAATGCTAATATTGTTGAAAATCTTCCCTGGAAGACAGATAATCTGCTTAAATCCATAATTGAACAGATGGGCGAGGCCAATCTGATTTCATTTCTGGACACGTTTGATGATTTGGACAGCAACAAGGATCTCCAAAACTTTCTCAGGAGTTGGCACGCTCGCGATGGGTTGATCCAGCTAAAAAAGCGAATAAAGGCGATTATTGAATACGGCCGGGTTGAGTTTTTTCCTGACTATTCATCATTAATAAGCAGAGAACAAAGCCACAGTTTTCTGTTACGAGGCCCGCCTCCTGCATCTGATTGCTACCCCTTCAAATAAAAGTTCGCAAGAACTGCGGCTCAAATACCTTAAAACTAAGGTTATGCTGCGCTTTTAAACCCTCAACATCAGATGTGATTATGAAGAAATGGATACTTTTTACCGCTATACTATGTTCTGCAGGCACTTCATTGTTTGCTCAGTCAGGCCTTGAAATTACCGTTGTTGACAGAGAGACCGGGCAGCCTCTGCCGGATGTTTTGCTATTTGTCAGCAATGCGGATATTGGCTTCACGGAAACCGGGGAAACCGATGATCAGGGAAAAGTTCGGCTAATGAATCTTTCCACAACCGGCGAATATGCGGTCAACATTCCGGAAAGCAATCGGTTTTACGGGCTTTCATCGGACCCGCTGCAGCTTCGGTCCAATACCACGCGAAGCATCACCATGGTTCTTGGTCAAAAGAGTACCGTTGAGCTGGATGAGATCACTGTTAAGGCGCCCATCACGCGGATTAATACCATCAACGCAGAAGTTGTAGCTGAACTGAGCAGTGCGGAACTGGAAGCCTTGCCGATAGAAGCGAGGGATTTAAATAAGGCTTTGTACCGCCTGCCAAATGTGACGCCGGCAACGGGTTTTTATCCCGAAGCACCTAGTGTAAGCATTAACGGTGCCAATTCTCTGTATACGAACTACCTGATCGATGGAATGGACAACAACGAACAGTTCCTGGGAGGCCCCAAATTTCCTATACCTACCGGTTTTGTGCAGAATGTTACGGTGATGACCAATAATTACTCTACTCAGTATGGTCTGTCGGCAAATGGCGTGTTTAATATCACGACTAAATCCGGCAGAAATGATAGGACAGGAGAGGTATTTTACATGGTTAGGCCCGGTTCAGTGGTAGATGGGCAGTCAGATTTTGCCCAGCGCGACCTGTCAGGGAACCCGGTGAAAGAAGGATTCCAGCGGCATCAGTTTGGATTTGGGTTAGGCGGCCCTATCAAAAAAGATCAGACATTTTACTACATCAATGCAGAGCAGATTTTTGACCTGAAAGATAACCTGCTGAATTCGCCCCAGCTTGGCGTAAATGAGACCGTGCCCGGGCAGAACCGCTTTACTCTGCTATCGGGAAAAATTGATCACACGTGGTCCCCGCGGTTTCGTTCGTCACTTCGGGTTAATACGGGGCTCATTAATATCGAGCGACAGGGTGGCGGTTTGGATGGGGGAGTGACCTTTCCGTCAGCCGGAAACAGCCAGGATAGAAATTCCTTTTTGGCTGCACTTAAAAACAGCTATCGCTTAGGCCGGTGGAGTGGAGAGACTAATCTACAATACTCCAGGTTTAGATGGAACTACAGTAATCCAAATAATCCCAATAGTTCGGCAGCTACGGTTCTGGGACCTTCCGGGCAGACGGTGGCGGTGGTAGGCAATCCGGGTTTTGAATTCGATAACATCGAAAACACCGTTCAGTTTCAGCAGAAACTTACCTATCAGAGAAATAATCATACTCTTAAAATAGGAGCAGGTGTGCTGAGTGCAGATCATGCGCTGCTGGGCGGCGGTAATGAATTTGGTAACTACACGGTACAGCTCACTCAAGCGCAGATTGATGCACTGAGAAACCAGAGCAGGGGCGCTTCGCTGAATATCGATGACCTGCCGGCCAATGCAGAGGTGCTGAATTATTCGGTGGAACTGCGCCCAACCCGTTTTGGAACCACTCAAAATATCTACAGTTTTTATGTGGAAGATCTCTACTCAGTGAATTCCAATTTGAACCTGACGGTTGGCTTGCGCTACGACTATGATAATCTTTCGAAGGGAGCGGGCAATTCCGGTGATTTTAACAACATCGCACCACGGTTTAATTTCAATTACAAGCTTAACAACCGGAGTAGCGTAAGGGGCGGCTACGGAGTATTTTACGATAAAATTGTCTATTCAGTCCACAGTGATGCTCTTCAGCAAAACTCCACGGCCGCTGATTTCAGGGAACAGCTCAGAACGCTGATAAATCGTGGAATTTTACCGCAGGATACCGATCTGGATAAGGTTACCTTTAATGGAAACGTATCTGCCGGTATAAATAATGCACCTTTTCCGGATGGACCGACCTCCGGCGACATCTCCGAGGATCGCAACGACATTTTCAGCAACTCACTTCGAATTCTGAATCCAAACGGATATGAAAATCCGTACAGTCATCAAATTTCAGTTGGCTATCAGCGTCAGTTAGGAGATGACAAACTTTTTTATGTGGATTTAATGCATACGAGGGCAGAGAATTTATTCAGACTGCGTGATTTGAATGCCCCTGCACCATATCCTCTGGATGATTCCGGCAGCATAAATGTCCGAACAACAGAAGAGGCTGACTTGACACGCCCGGTACCGATCTATTCCGGTGAAAACGGGTCGTTCAGTATTGTAGATGGTGATACTCTTCGTGGGATTGGCCGCAACGTGGTGATGACGGAAACAGCGGGAAAATCGAGGTATTGGGCGGCCAGCTTTAATCTTCAGAAGTCACGGCTGGACGATAATGTTTCGTATCGGATTTCATATACGCTTTCTCGTCTTCGGAACAACACAGAGGACATTAATTTTCGGGCTGAGGATGCCAATAACTTTGAAAATGAATGGGGACCGTCAATAAATGACCGGACGCACGTGATCAGCGGACTATTTAACTGGTATGCATATGATGGACTTTCGTTGAACTTAGCCCTGCTTATGCAAAGTGGCCAGCCCATCAATCGCATCCCTGATGCATCTATCTTTGGAACCACGGATCTTAATGGAGATGGGCGTTCATTTGGTGATGCCTATGTGGGTAACAGCGACCGGAGTCCGGGCGAATCCCGAAACAGTGATCGGCTACCCTGGTCATCCACTTTTGATGCTGGCATTCAATACCGGATTCCACTTGGAGACGGGCAACATTTTGAAATCCGGGCGGATGTATTCAACATTTTCAACACTCAAAACCTGAGTGGTTATGCTAACAACGCAACACAAAGCAACCAGATCCAGGTAGGGCCGGCTGATTCAGGTCTGCTTGTTCGAAAAAATGCAAGTCCGCCGCGGCAAATGCAGTTTTCTGTACGGTATTTGTTTTGATCCCGGTATTGAAAAATCGTCTTTTTTGATGAGGTGATTTCTATTGACAATAAAGTAAAATAGATCATATAGATATCAGACTTCAAATACCTCATAAGTATTAAACCCTGGTTACTGAAACTAATGTTGACTACTCACTTATAAACGGATGATCGAACAGCAGGTTGCCCTGGTCGTTGTAGAACTCAATGCGTTTGGATCGGTCGGGATAGTAGCGCAGGATGGTAAAGCCCATGGTCTCAAACGTGTGAACCGGACCATCTTTTTTACGGACGTAGGAGTAGCGGGTGCCGGATCCACTCACAATTTGGTGAAATTGTTTTCCATCTTCACGAACCGGTATGAAACTGAGGCTGTGCTCATGCCCAGCCGTAAAAATGGTGCTTTGGTTTTCTGAGGCTGCCTCCAGGATTCCTTCCTTCATTCGGCTGTAATGTTTATGTGTGATGTCGTTAGGATAGCCCCAGATGTTTCGGTAGAGCGCATACATAGAACCAAAGACTGGCGGCACAAGATGTGTTTTCAACGGAAATTTACTTCCGTGACGGCCGAATGAGTAGAGTGGGTGATGGGATGAAAATACCATCTCATCATCTTTAAACTGCAGCATCTGTTCATTCAGCTCTTTAAGAACAAGCTTTTTTGCCTGTTCTTCGGTCTCTGCCCCGAATGGCAGCGGTTTCTCATGAGGATGAATCCACCAGTGGGTGTCCATCATGATCAGCCCGATGGTATAATTTATTCCAGCATCTTCGTTCTTATTCACAAGTGTGACCGAAACCGGTCCGGGATAGCCATCATCAGGCAGAAACGTATTTCCACGGCCCATGTACTCTTCAACAAATGACTCCTGTCTGTTAACATATTCCAGACCTTCTTCACCGGATGATGCCCAGTCGTGATTACCGGGAATGAAATAGATCGGGCCGCCGAAATCTTTTACTGTTTCAATCTGTGCAATCAGCCGTTCATCGATAGCGGGGCGGCGTTCTGAACCCTCCGGTGGAAGGCCGTGAGGGTAAATATTATCACCCAGAAAAACAACGGCACCGCTCGTGTCAATCTCAGCAAGTTTTTCACCCATCGCCCGGAGCGATCCCGACAGGGGATTCAGCGTTGCATCGCCCGCATCGCCAATCAAAAAAAGTGAATAGATGTAGTCATCTGGACGCTGTTCCGCATCGCTGGCTTCGACCTGTTGTTTATTGCCGGCGACAGTATAGTTGGTGCTGCTGCAGGATATAGCAGTAAACAGGAGCAGAAGTAGGGTAACTACATGAATGGTTCTGTTCAGTTTAAATAACTTCATTGGACACCTCGATTAATTTTCTGATTCGTTTCACAAAATACTTCAGCAGACCGCGACTCAGGTGAATCCGGTCCTCCAGGAGGTCAAAGAAATCAAGCCGGTCGATTCGTAGAAACTGGCAGTCTGTGCTGCAGGTGATGGTGAGCAGGCGATCACCGTTATCAAAAAAACCCCAAACGCCCAGTGCTTCGGGCCCGTCAAACTCTTTATTCTCATTACCGTTTCGAGTGATTGTTACGGTGCCCTCGATGAGGAGAAAGAGATGCTGAGATTTATCGCCTTTCGTAAACAAAACATCCTCTTTTGAAAGCGTCATATATTCTGTTATTCCCGCAATCTGGGCCAGCTGCTCCGAAGGGATGTCGGCAAAAAGTTCAACGCTTTGCAAAAATATGACCCTTTCAATGGTTGTTTTCATAACTGTTAGCGACTGTTTGATGAAGGTTCTTGGGTGTCGTTATGCCGCTGGTTACGTTTCTGCACCATCTCGGCAGTTTCGCGGTAGAGCGGATCATCCGAGCGCGTATACTCATCAACCCGTTCCTGCAGGTTTGCGGGACAAACAGGCGAAACACTATAAATAGCGCATATTTTAAGCCAGCGATCCCCCTCATCAAAAAGCTTGATGAGCGCCTGATCGTATTTCACCTTTTCAATATTGAAAAGCTTGTAACCGGTCTCCATCTTCTTTTGTTCGCTGATATCATCAACGATCGGAAAGATGTATTTATGATGCTCGGAGCTAAGTATATTGTCGATAAATTCCACGGCGGCCGAGCGTTTGTCGGATGAAATGCTTTTAAGAGCAAGATAGGAACTGTATAAATCCTTCTGATTGTATACTAGCCCGAGCAGGCGAAACATGCGTTCTAGAGTCTGGTCCATTTTTTCTGACAGCGCACGAAGCAGAATGCTGTTGGGCCTGCTTTTAGGCTGGATAGCCTTAATGGCCAACAGGTTAAAATAGTTGCTTGATTCGGATCTGAGGCAGCTTTCAATACGGGCTTTGTCGGGCTTGATACCCGGATATTCCCTGTGAATTTTATTCAGTGTTTTGATGACGTGGTAGCGAAGCTCCGGCTCATCGGCTTCAATCATATCCTCCAGATGACGTATCGATGTTTCGTTGGGACGATGGTAGAAAATGCCGGGTATTTGTTTGCGCACGATGAGCGGCATGGATGAATCCAGAAATTTACTTTTGTACAGGGTAAGGTAGTCATTGCCATAGGAGCCGAGTGCCTTTCTGACCTCCAGGGTATAGTCAGTTCTTTCAAGCATTTGAAGCAGCCGGGGAACCATCCGGTCCAGTTTTAGCTGGGCTATACTTTGAAGTGCTTTCCTAACCACAATGCGGTGCTCGTCATCGAGCAGGTTTGAGAGATGGTGACTGGCCAGCTTTCGGCTATTGACAAAACCAAGCGCATCGGCAACCTGTGCTTTTATTACCGTGCGTTCTCTCTCATTTTCTGGCAGATTTTCAAGAATCTGATCAAAAATTACAGGGTTCGGGTCTTCTGAATTACTGTCTCCATGCTTGCAGGTGCAGCCGAGTGCCGCTGACTGCAGTTTCGGCTCATCGCCCTCAAGATAGGATTGAATAACAGAGGAGGGGTCATCATCAGAATGCATGCATAAATAATAAATTGTTTCTACCCGGACTTCAGGGCTCTCGTCATTGAGCAATTCTTTCACATCTTCGATCCAGTGAATGTCTTCAAAATCCTGCAATTCTTTGAGTGCTCGCAGACGAATGTCGGCTTTCGGGTGGTTTAGAAGCATACGGAGTTCTTCTGCTACAGGTAGTGTGTCGGAGTTCTCAAGCAAAAGCAGCGTATGGAGAACCTGATTGTCGTTGTTGCTTCGGAGCTGTTCCTTAATCAGGCGGAGTATGGAAGGCTCGTTCAGGTTCAGTTCAATACTATCTGTATCGACCATCATGCGCTGAAGAGACGTTCTGAATGTATCTATGTACTCTTTCTTGGCTCTATATCCCAAATAAATCCAACAGGTGATGGTAAGCAACAGTACCCAGGTAATAAGTGTGATGGGAGAATCCACCAGAAACAAAAACAGTAAAAGCAGTCCGCCGCTGATACCCCGCGAAAAGCGGTCCACAAAGAGGTCAATGAACAGTTTTGTACGCTCTTTTATATGCTGCGATAGCGGCAGAAACAGAAGTTCGCGGCCGGTTTTATCGATAGAGTACCGGGTGGCGCTATCAAACCCGTTCAGCAACACAACTGATGCTAATACAGGCTCTACAGCCATAAGCAGACCGCCAAGCATCATTCCCAGCGGTCGGGTTAAAACTGCACCGGCAACGCCAAATTTTTTGATAATGCCCGATGAGAAGAGTACCTGAATACCAAGAGACGCAAGACTGATCCCGGCGTAAAATGTGCCAAGAAAAGCTGTGAGGTTTTCAGTTTCGGGGTAGGCGTCGAATGATAGCACCTTAAACTGGTAGTCTGTAAATGTAGTGGCAACAGTCGTGAGCCCGATGACGCCTGCAATCAATAGCTGGTACTTTGATTGGAACACCGTTTTTGCTGCTGAGGACGAATTCTGATTGTCGGCAAATCGGTTTTCTGCCTGGTACCTGCCTTCATTTCCGGGATCAGCCCCCGGAACAAAGTACAGTAAAAGGATACTCAAAAAGAGAATGCCAATACTGATATAGAGCAAGTCTTCGGTAATGACCGGCGTGTAGGAAACAATCAGGCTGGAGGCTTCACTGCCAAAGACAGATCCCAAAATGGCTGCGAGTGTGAGCAGGGAAAACAGGCGTTTTGATTGGGCCGCATCAAATATGGAATTAGCAAGAAGCCAGAAAAGAGAAATGACCAATATTCCAAAGATACCGACCCAAATATAGAACAACATATAAACAGAAGGATGGTCGAATAAAAATAACCACCTGAGAAGCATCAGGTTTAGTGTTAAAAACCCAAGCACCCACCCAATTACCTGTCTTGTGGGAAATCGTGCAAGCACGTCAGACACGAGATATGTGACCGGAAGTGAAACCAGCGCAAGGATTATATAGACGATGGGAAGCTGATCTGGCCCTGTTTCAACGAGGAACAGACTATCGCGTGCAGGCTTGAGAAAGTAAAGGACAACCATCAGTAAAAAATGGAGTCCCACCATCAGGAAAACCGGCTTCCACTCATTGTCCCGTACATCATAAAATATCGATATCAGTTTTTTCAAATTTTGGAATATAGCCTTATTGAGTGTTGCCGGGTATCTCCTCCGGTTCAGCACGTTTCTCAAATTCCCTGCCGGCGTATCGAACAAGGAGTATCCAGAAAACAAGAATTACGAGTGTAGCCAGCGAAAGCCAGTGGACCTGTCCAAGTCCAACCATAGCGGCAACGACAAGATTCAAAATGACGGCAAGAACTTTGGCAAAACGCTGCACAAACATATCGATAAATGCTTTTGCTTTATACTTAGCATCCTGGTCGAGCGGGGTATAAAGTGTCTCTTTAGCTGATTGGTTGATAGAGTAATTAAGGCTGTTATCACTGGCCGACATGATGGTAACAAACAGCAGGCCGGGGACAATCAAAAATCCCATCGCCCCAAATGTAATCGCCACCGGCAGGAAGAGTAGAGCCACGCCAACTCCAAATCGTTTCATTACAAAGCTGGTAAAAAAGAGCTGTACCACAAGAGATAGAATGCTGGTGATCTGGCCTACGAATCCAAAATAGGCATCTTTTTCTACGTCGCCGGCGATTTCAGTTGCAATAATGGCGGAGAGCTGAAAATCCACAATATTTGAAACCATTTCGTATAGGCCGAGGATTCCCACGATAGTGAGCAGGTACTTTGATTTAAAGACAATTTCTGCCCCTTCAAACAAAGCGCTACAGCGTTTGCCCTCAGCACAAGGGTTACTTGATTTCGTTTCCTTTTTCCCCGTCCGGTTGTGCACCCAGTAGCCGATGCCGGTCATTACCACCAGTGGCGCAATACTGCCAATTAAAAGAGATGGGCGCCCCACCTGGCTTACAAGGCCAACAACTATGGATGATCCGACTATGCCACCGATAATTCCGCCAAGGCCCACAACGCCATATGTTCGCTTGGCCTGATCAGAACTGAAAAGGTCGTTGGTGTAGGCCCAGAAGAAGGTGACCATAGCAGAGTTGAATATATCCCCCAGGATATAGAAAGACCATGCAGTGGCTTCATTCGGCTCGCTTACAAAAAATGAAAAGAGAATAAACAAACCCGCAAAAAATGAGCAGAGAACAACGTTCATCTGCTGACGCGGCAGCTTTCGGGAAAGAAGTGTGAAAGCGATCACAAACAGGTATACAGTTAGCATATTTGCCACTTTTGCCAGCTGTTCTACCTCAGCTCCGGCAAAACTGATTCCCCAGATCATCAGAGGTGCCTCCTGATAAAGATTTACAAGAATCCCCCGTTTCATGGGTTTGAGCACCCAAAAAACTGCGATGACCAGGAAAAAATAGAGTGACATCATCAGAACATCCGGCCACTCCTTTTTCCGGATATCAAAGAAATTATTCTTTACCTGCTGCAGAATATTTTGTGCCATAATTATTTGATTACTCCTGTCGCTGAATACCACCGATTCGGATTCCATTCTCTGCATCCGTCACCACGTAGACGGTAACTTTTGTTTCTGCAGTTTCTGTGCTCTCTCGGCGTGTGGTGATTTCATAAACTAAAACCTGAGATTCCGGTTTACTACCTCCTGTAAATATATCTGTGAATTCAGCGTGATCACTCACTTTATCCTCTGCAATGACGTGGCCGTCGACTGATTTTAATGTGTAATAGTATTGGGTCACTGAGTTTTCGAAGATCCCTTTTTCAGTTCCAAGATCAGTAAAACTCAAGGTTATCCGATCTCCCCGTTTTTCCGCATTAAATTTGTCGATTGGGTTGATTTTTCGGAACCAGTAGTTACCAATCATATCCCGGCGTTCAATAAGTGTTTGTACCAGGTACTCTTCAGCATCTTGGTTACTTAATTCGCCGGTTTCCACGATGGCCCGGATATCGTCGTCACTGAAGCTCATCACTTGTTTGGCGCCCCAGAAAGCGTCACGCAGCGTCATGTTTTCAAATGCCGGAATCGGGTGGACTGAAACCCATCGGCCGGGCCTGAAGGTCTCCGACCTGAAATAACCAACTGAGGGATGGGGGATAAAATCATCAGCATCAATCTCTTCCCACGGATGCACTTTTAAACCAAGGGATAGCCCGGATATCATCATATA
Organism: uncultured Rhodohalobacter sp.; assembly: GCA_964625635.1. Taxonomy (GTDB): domain Bacteria; phylum Bacteroidota; class Rhodothermia; order Balneolales; family Balneolaceae; genus SW132. Next base: position 6,151 of record CAZVEP010000008.1, on the reverse strand, counting down.
GCGTGGATCTACAAGATAGGCCTGCCCGTAAATAGGGTAGTGAATGGAGGCTCCGTTGGCGCCCAGCGTATTACCAAAATCCTGCACAAGATGCCTGATGTAGCCTTGATCGGTGTACACAGACATTGTATTTGCGTCGCGGCGGTCGGTATCGTTCAGCCAGGAACTTATGATTCTCATCCCGCGAATTTCACGCCGATGCTCGTGATCTACACGATCGTTTGGATCATCACTGCGGGTTCCCTGGAAATTCCACGGTCCCACCGGTACGCCATCTACAAACTTGCTGGCCAGCGCCCGAACATGTCCCTGCTCGTTTCTCGTGGCGTTTGAGATAATCCCGCGGTAATCCTGCAGGGTCATCTGTCGTTCTTCACCGTTTTCCTCAACTATAACGCCGTCGCCAACCTGTACTTTTTCCGGATCGAAATAGGTGATGGTAGATTCAGGCACATAGTAGCCCGCAGCATAGAAAATCTTTGTGCTGATCACCTCAGCTGAAGTCGTCAGCTCCGGATAATTGGGCCCGTCAAATTTGATAAGAAACCGGTTCCCCCTGGAATCTTCCGCAAAAAACCCCGGGTTCATTCCTTCAAGCTTTGCCGAAAATATCGTCCAATGGCCGCTTGTATCGGGCTGAACAGTATTTGGACCGCGTGCAAGTTCCCGGGTAGTCATTGGGTTGTAGTAGTTGCGGTATGTGTACCAGCTTGATTCGGGCACCTCATCCAGGAGATTAATATTGTCTGCCTGCTTTGGCCCTGAGACACCCAGCGTTTCACCTGCAAACCGAAAAACGCGGTTCAGGTCCAGTGGTTTCTTTACCTGGTGAAAGATGGTATTGTCGATGCGATCCCAGTATTGGTAGGAAGGCTCTTCCTCCGGCTGCTCAACGGCGCTCGTATCAGGATCGAATGTTTTCACCAAACCGGTAGTATATGGTTTAGATGAGGCACAGCTGCTCAGAAGTAATATCGCTCCAATGATTAGCGTCAGATGGGTTTTCAGGGGATTTATTGTGATGGTTGTTTTCAAAACTGGCATCAAAAATTTGGAGAAATTAAAAGAATGAATCGTGAGGTTTCCCGGCTGAAGGCAAACTCGGAGCGGAAGGCGAATCCCTTTGATGAAATGAGATGAAAACCAAACCCGTAACTTGTATTAAAATCATTAATGCCGATTTCGGAATATTGGTTAAAAACCTGTCCCTCATCTACAAAGAGTACGACATCAGAAAAATCCCATAGGGGATATCTATACTCAAGTGTAAACAGGAGGGAACCTGTGTCGCGGAATCTGTCAAATGAAAAACCACGCAGATCCCTTGAGCTGCCGAGGCTCGGTTTTTCGTAAAAAGGTATATCCTTATCACCAAGTGTTTTGGCCTTATGAAGTTCACCTTTAAAGGCGAGTCGCCGGTCGTCCGGCAAAAAAGGAACAGGGATAAACTGATTCCATTCAGCATGATAATTGAGATAGTGATATTGGTCATTTGTTACTGATCGGCTCCATTGAAGATCGGTGATTAGTCTGTATCCACGGTTGATCCTCGGCACGCCTATTGCTTGATCCAGTTCAAGCATTACACCTGTTGAAATCAGAGCATCAGTGGTGAGAAATTGTTCGGGAAAAACAGGCGCACTTTCCTCCAGGGACCTGTCACTCCGGATGATTTTCCGCCTTAGGTAATCGGAATTAAAAGATAAATATGACTTGTCGAAAAGGTTATACCGATAGCTTGCAGCTATTTCAATATCTTCCCTGTCAAAAAAGCTTCGCTCATCAAGGGATGCATCGTTGCCCAAAATAAACACCCTGTCAGGCCTGTTGCTGTAGGTTGCATCGATATCGAGCTGACCTCTGTCTGTTAAAAAGCGATCGATTTCATATTCAAAGTCAAAATCGTTGTAGTCACTGGATCCGAACAGGGCCTCAATGCGTGCACTGTGATTTTGATAAAACGGCCGGTTGTGAAAAAGAAGCAGCCCATACGAAAATCCGATATCTCCTCCGAGTTCAAAAAGCGGGAACACGCCATAATCACCGCGTTCTCCCTGCAAGAGCTGAGGGAGCTTTTTTTCCGTTATTTTTAATCCCCATTCTAACGGTTTTGTGCTCCATTCAAAAAGATAAGAAGGGAAGGCGAGGATGTGTCCAAATGCTGTTCGATTGGAAGTGTAAGGAGTTATATTTGGATTGGAGTCGCTGTTTGAAATAGTTACTGAATCAGTGGGCGTCGTTTCAGCAGTCTGCCCGTAAGTAGTATGCGTGTCAAAAAGAAGAATGAGCCCAAAAAGACCAAGATAGTAACATGTAATTTTCAAAAAGCTCTTTGATATTATTATATCGATTACGCTACACCAATAATATTGATTTAAACTGCTAATTAGACGTTTTATACTGTTTTGTTCTTACCTCAATATAAAAACAAGTTTTTATAGTATGCTTATTAGGCCTGATGGCCAGCGAAAGGAATTAATTTACCTGCTTTATAAAACAATATAAAATTTCACATTCCCGATAAAATCTTTTTCACTCTATAATTTAATGTTTAACTAATAAACCATTTTAACCGCAAAAAGTTGGCTTTTTTAGAAATTATTGGCCTGAACTACTTTTGAAGTTAGTGATTCAGCTTGCGCCAAGAATTTTCATAAATATTCTCAGGATTCATTCATGAAATTATCAGAGCTATATTTCATTATATAACATCGAGAACCGGAGCTGAAAATAAATTCTGTGTTCAGTTTCTTGAAATCTATTGAGTTAAAAGTATCAGGTAAGAAAAAGCAAACACATCTCGTCTACTAGCTGAAGGTTTTTTAAAGATTGTAATCAAAACAGTATGATTGGTGTAAACATGATTAAGCTGAGCTCGTTTTTTAGGGGAACTTTGTGTGTCAGAGGGCTGTCTATCACGAGTTTTTTGGTTTTGATTGTTTTAGCTGCAGTATTTCCACTGAAAGCACAAACCTGCAGTTGTGCCGGGGCGCCCTTAATTAGCAGCCAGTCGTTAGGTATACCGGAAAAAGGTAATCTGGTTCTGGGGTTAACAGGCAACTATAATAATATCGATAAACTTTATTCTGGGGCTGAGGAGCTGAATAACCGGACGTCGGAGCGTAGTACATTTACAAGCCTGCTTGAAATAAACTATGGCCTGACTGAGAGGTTATCATTCACAGGAGCTTTCACATACGTTACAAAGGAGAGGGTAACCGGGCTGCAAACTCAGTCAGGAGCTCAAACGTTACAAACATCCGGCATTGGGGATGCTGTGTTACTCTTAAAATATAGCCTGATCAAACAAACACTTTGGAAACCTTACCAGTTTGTAATAGGCGGGGGTGGTAAAGCACCACTAGGCTCAAATTCACTTCGTTCGCAAGGTCTGTCATTGAATGCTGATATGCAGCCAGGAACCGGTTCATGGGACGGAATTGGATGGATGTTGTTCTCCTACACGCTAAGATCGAAGAACATACATTTCTTTACCATGAATTCGTATAAGATAAACGGCTCTGCTGAACGCTTTGGTAGCAACGATAACTATAGGTTTGGAGACGAACTCAATGTGATAGCTGGTTCTCAGGGCCCTGCATTCAATAAATTTTCGTACGGGTTGAAATTAAAATACCGAAGCTCGAAACAGGATCTCAGAAATGGATCCTTTATGCCAAGTACAGGCGGTAAATGGCTGAACGCAGAATTAGGAGTTACATTTCAGTTATCGGACAGGTTTTCTCTTCAGGCAGCCGGAGAGATCCCACTCTACAGGGATGTGGTTGGAACACAGCCGACAACAAGCTATATCGTCAATACGTCTCTCTTTTTTAGCTTGAAAAAACTGAAATCGGGCTTCAACTTTGGGAAACCTATAAACAATTGAAAAAAATGAAATTATGAAGAGTTTAATGATTTTTTGCAAACAGGTGGTTATTATCATATTCTTGATTCTGGCGTTACCGTTTGTATACGAAGTAAAGGCGCAGCCTACAGACGAAAATGGTGTGAACTGGATATCATATGCAGACGCAATCAAACAAGCTGAAGAGAAAAAAGTAATGGTTTTTCTTGAAGCAGAATGGTGCGTGGTATGTAAGCGAATGCATAAGGAGGTATTTACGGATAACGAGGTTTCTTCACTGATAAACAGGGATTTTTTTGCTGTAAAGATGGATATCGAATCACAAGATCGAATACCGGTCAATGGCAATATGGTCTCAAAAATGGAGTACAGTAAAAGCATCGGTATCTACGGTACTCCCACCATTCTATTTTTAGATAGAAATGAGGATATAATCGGTAATTTTGTGGGTTATTCCGATTCCGGAGAGATGGTCACTCTGCTAACCTACATTGTGTCTGATGCCTACCTGACCGAGAGTTTGGAGGAGTATACTAATCCGTGACGCTTTTGGTTTTGCGCTATAAGCGACACCTGATTTCATTAATTTAAATATAAATAAGCAACTAACCATGAGTAACAAAATAGCAGTAGTAATTTTGAGTGAAGCAGGAACACATGAAGCCCTGGGAAAGGTCGTAAACGCACTTGAATTTGCGAAAGAACTACAAGACCACAACGATCATGTAAAGATCGTTTTTGACGGAGCAGGAACGACGTGGGTTCCGGAACTAGCCAAAGATGATCACGATGCACATGAACTCTATAAAGCTATTGAGGGAAGTATTCACGGGGCGTGTAAATTTTGTTCTAAGGCTTTTGGCGTAATCAATAAGGTGCGGAAAACAAGTGTGTCATTGCTTGATGATTACGATGGTCACCCGAGCCTGCGCACTTTTATCGCGGATGGATATCAGGTCGTTACTTTTTAAAATCATTCTCTAGAGGGCTTTTCAAAACTACCCTTAGCTTCAATTAAGAATTCTGATCGTCATTTAAAAGCTGAATAACGGTTAGGAGATCCCGTGTCAAGTTACGGGATGACTTTTGATGGGGTTTTGCAAAGCCCTCGTCTAAAATATTTCAAATTATTATTTAAAACTTATGCCAACTGACAAAAGAGATTTTTCAGACTTAAAAGCACTATTTATTAATTGTACACTTAAAACCTCGCCGGAAAAAAGCCATACCCGGACGTTGATTGATGTTTCGATGAACATTATGAAAAAGGAGGGAGCAGACGCGGAGTGTATTCGCCTGGTTGACAAAGATGTAGCCTATGGCGTTTATCCCGATATGACAGAACATGGTGCCGATAAAGATGAGTGGCCTGAGATATGGAAAAAAGTGGATGAGGCTGATATTCTGGTAGTTGGAACACCCATCTGGCTTGGAGAGAAGTCATCTATCGCCACCAAACTAATTGAAAGACTCTATTCCATGAGCGGGCTTCAGAATGATAAAGGTCAGTACATCTTTTATGGAAAAGCGGGCGGCTGCCTTGTAACCGGTAACGAGGATGGCATTAAACATTGTGCTATGGGAATATTGTATGGCCTACAGCATGTCGGCTATAGCATTCCGCCCCAGGCAGATGCCGGCTGGATCGGTGAAGCCGGACCGGGATTAAGTTACGGTGATGAAGGAGAAGACGGGCCTGTCGGGTTTGATAATGAATTCACTCAGCGGAACACAACCTTCATGACCTATAATCTGCTCCATTTGGCAAGAATGCTAAAAGATCAGAGTGGATATCCGAGATTGGGAAATTCAAGAGAGCAGTGGGATGATGGTACACGGTGGAATTTTGAAAATCCCGAATATAGATAAAAGGTGATCGCCAGATCATAGGTTACGTGTCCTGATTGTAATCAAACTTCCATTGAAAAAATGCAGGAAGATCTTTGTCAGTTTTTTTTAGGAGTCTGATTTCTGTAGTAAGATAATTAAACCTAAACCAAATGACTGCTGTGTCTACTGTAGTTATGGCTCTGTTCCATGCCCGTCAAAACAAACCGGTAAAGGGTTATCAATTAAAAAAAAATAGGCTCTATGTCATTTGGTGTGGGTAGCATGAGTATTCTATGTTTAATAGAAAACATTGCGAAGAAGCAAAATTAATTCTATTTACCATAAATGGTTTCCCTGTTCATTTTGCCTTGATACAAAACGAACCAAAAGTCATAGCATTCAAGGCCAACAGGTTGCTGTTACCGTAGCTTATGAGATTAAAACTGCATGCTA
>CAZVEP010000007.1:47738-56510 GCA_964625635.1 uncultured Rhodohalobacter sp. | reverse complement strand
ATCTTAAGAATCGTTAAATCATCAGTGCATATACGTTTGATTTAGCGATGTGTAATACGGAGCGACGTAACGAATTAAGGATCTGAATTCATCCCCCTTCCCTTAGATCCGGATTTAACTCACCGCCAATTATATAGCTCAGCGATCTTTACTACTAGGAGTGGAAGACACGAAGGTAGACGAAGGTTTTTGGTATGATTAAACTCAAAGAAGCCAGCAACCGAACAAAGACGCATAGATTCAGACATTTATACATTCAACAAAAATATTGAATGTTAATTTTTTTAAGCGTACCTTTATTCAATAGTTTCATTGAATGTTAATTCAGGTTTAACCAAATGAATTTAAGAAAGTTCAAATCGTCGCTTTACCAGGAACTGGCTAAAGTGACAAAAGCACTCAGCAACCCAAATCGTCTCGAGATTATTGACCTCCTGGCTCAGGGCACCTTTCCTGTTGAGTATATCGCGGAAGAAACGAATCAACCGATTGCAAATACGTCGCAACATCTTCAGGTTCTAAAAAAATCAGGGCTGGTAAAAACGGATAAGAGAGGAAAGTACAGCTACTACCAGCTTACAAACCAGTCTGTCCTGGATACCTGGTGCACGATGAGAAAAATGGCCTTTGAACAAAACAGTGAAATTAATGATCTGCTCAACGATTTTCGCACAAAACGCAACTCATTTCATATGATTGGCAGCCAGGAGTTAGCTGAGAAAATGAAAAATGAAGAAGTTTATATCATCGATGTAAGGCCGGAAGAGGAATTTAACAGAGGTCATATTCAAACTGCCGTTTCATGCCCGCAACAGTCATTAGACGAACTCATAAACGAATTGCCAGAAGATAGGGACATCGTAGCTTACTGCCGGGGCCCTCTGTGCCTGAGAGCTGATGAAGCTGTTCATCGCCTGAGAGAAAAAGGGTTCCAGGCTCTCAGACTTGAAAATGGCTACACCGACTGGGTCATGGAAAAAAGGCCTGTCAGTAAGACTGTAAAAAATTAAAAATGAATAAAAATCCCACACTCTTATGAAACCGACAATATTAGTTTTAGGCGGAGGCATTGGCGGCGTTACTGTAGCTAATGAACTGCGCAAATCATTCGGAAATGAAGATGGAATTAACCTGGCTCACATAAAGGTCTTCGAAAAAGAAAAATCCAACCTTTATGCCCCATCCTTAACATGGATGATGGTTGGTAAACGGAAAGAAGAACAGATCAGCCATAACATGGATGAGATTGAATATGGTGGAGTTGAGTCTGTTTATGGAGAAATTGAAGCGATTAATCCCGATTCAAAAACCGTGATATCTGATGGTAAATCATACCCGGGCGACTATATCGTGATATCACTTGGGGCCGAAAAAACTGATCCTTTTAACCTTAGTAACCTGGGCCACAATTTCTACACTATGGACGGTGCACTGGGTTTCTATGAAGATTTGAAACAATTTAAAGGTGGTACGATTGCAATTACCGTCTCGACTCTCCCACACACATCACCTGTTGCTCCTTACGAAGCCGCTTTTTTGATTGACGAGTTTACCCGCGAAAAAGGGATACGTGATGTCACTGAGATCTTACTTCTCACACCTGAGGAATCACCCATGCCTTTTGCCGGTACGAAAATCTCAGACTCAGTACTTAAGCAGCTCCAGGATAAGGGTATTCAATACAAGCCCAATCACCATCTATCGAATGCAGACGGAGACTCATTAACCTTTTCAGTTGAAGGTAAAGAGAATAAAAAGGTGCCTTACGATCTTCTGGCTTTCACGCCTGCCCACAGCTGCCCGTCTCTGCTGAAAGAAGCAGACCTAACGGATTCTTCAGGCTGGGTTGATGTAAACAACCGGACTCTCGAAACATCCTTTGAAAATATCTACGCAATTGGTGATGTCGTATCACTAAATGGTAATGGTGCTGATGGCCTGCCCCGTGCCGGAATTTTTGCTCAAATGCAGGCTAAAGTAGTTGCACATAATATTCAGCGACGACACGCTGGAAAAGAAGAGAATGCGGTATTTGAGCCTAATGGCGCCTATATCCTGGATCATGGAAACAAGGCAAGCAAAGTCGGTGGTAATTTCGAATCTGATGAGCTAAATCTCAGCAAATCAGGAATTATACGACACTTTGAAAAAGTGCTGAATGAAAAATCATGGTTTTTAAAAAACTTTCAATCTTAAATTTATACAAATGGATCCATTAGTAAGAACTATTCGACTTTTTGCCGGAAGTATGATTACAGGCAGCCTCATACTTGCCCACTTCGTCTCCCCCTATTGGTATCTGCTTACCCTCTTCGTTGGGTTAAATATGATTCAGTCAGCATTTACGCGCTGGTGTTTGGCAGAAGTAATCATAAAAAAGTACGGTCTGGGTTTTAAAAAAAGTTAGATCAGGCTATAAAATAGAGCTGTAAAATTTCATCAAATAATGGCACCCAAACATGAAACCAATTTTTATTCATCTTTTTAGATCCCTCCTTCTGTTGTTTATTCTGGTCCTGCCCTTGCAAGTATTCTCTCAGAATAGCCAGTCATCAGAGGATCACCTGACCCTAAACCTCTTTGAAGCTATAGAACGAGCTTTGGATCATAATCTGACCATTGAACAGGCAGAGTATGACTTTGATAAAGCAAAGTCGCAGTTTCGTCAGACAAATGCTGTTTTCCTGCCTCAGCTATCGGTTGAGTACAACGCACTCTCCACAAACGATCCCCTAAATGTTTTTGGCTTCAAGCTTAAACAGGAGATTGTTACGCAGCAGGATTTTAACCCGATTCTCCTAAACGATCCGGACTTGACCCAAAACTACAGCGCCTCTTTCCAGGTACAGCAGCCGCTTCTAAATCCGGATATGTTGCTTCAGAGAAGTGCCGTCAAAAACCAGATGAAATCGGCCGGAGAGCAGCTAAATGGTACCCAAAGGATGATCGAATTTCAGGTTCGGAATCAATACTATAGCCTGATTTTGCATAATCGTCAGCTCGTAGTTATCGAAACTGCTCTTCAAACCGCTGCTGAACATCGCAGGAAAGCTCAGAACTATTACGAACAGGGCCTTATCAGCAAAGAAGACTTCCTCGCGGCCAGAGTGTACGAGCTTGAAATGGAAAGCCGAAAAATAAACACCCAAAATCAGCTTGCACAAGCTGAAGAAGAGATGGCCATATTGCTGGGCCTCGACGGTTCCGTTAAAATCACCCCGGCAGAAAATCTTCAGCGAATGACAGACACCGGCATATCTGATCAGTTAATGAAAGCTCCTGTCAGTAACGCTATGACCCGGGCGATTGATTTACGGGTTAAGGCTGCTGAAAAGATGGTGAAATCAGCCTCTTTCAGCTTTCTGCCTAAAATAAATTTATTCGGTACTTATGAATATAACGATTCAGAATTTGCCGGTTTTGATGCATCATCCTATATGATTGGCGCCAACCTTAAATGGAATATATTCTCCGGTTTCTCTAACGCTGGTAAGGTAATGGAGGCTAAAGCAGACTACCGCAAAGCCAGGTCCATGCAGGAAGCAAACCAAATGGAGCAAGAGAGTCAGGTGCGACGTGCGTATAGAAATCTGGAGCTCGCCCGCCAGCAGCTAACGCTTGCAGATGAATCCATTTCGCAATCTGAAGAGGATGTCAAAATCAGGACTAATCGCTTTAATGAAGGAATGGCACAAACCACTGACCTTCTCGAAGCAGAGACTAAACTAGCCGAGGCACGACTTAAACAAGTTGCTGCACTCTATTCATACAATATCAGTATCGCCAGGCTGGAGATGCTGCTCGAAAAAGATCTTACCAACTAAATTTATACCTGACAATCCATGAATACTCTATATAAAGAACACATAAAGTCAATTTCTCTGATGATAGCGCTGCTTGTTGCCACATTCACATTTCAATCCTGTGATTCGGAGCAATCTGAGCCTTTGGATGAGACTGCAGTTACGGTTGAAGTAGCAATGGCTGAATCAGCACCCGGCAGCAGCATGACATCTTTTTCGGGAAGAATCGAAAGTAACAATCAGGCAAACCTCAGCACCATCGTCATGGGAACCATCACCGAGGTTACGGTTACCGTGGGAGATCGTGTCAGCCAGGGAGATATTCTGGCTCGCATCAAGGATGACCAGATTAGGGCTAAGAAAAATCAGATCGAAGCCAATATGGTACAGGCGCGTGCAAATCTTGAAAACACAGAAAAAAACTATAACCGAATTAAGAATCTCTATGCCGAGAATAGTGCAACCTCTAAAGAGCTAGACGATATCTCTACGATGTACGATATCGCAAAAGCTAATATAGAGGCACTTGAGGCCAGCCTGAACGAAGTAAATGAAATGCTGGCCTACACCGTCATCCGGGCACCATTTGACGGTGTTATCAGCCGTAAACACGCGTCGGAAGGTGATATGGCTGCCCCCGGTCAGCCACTGCTTTCTATTTCTGACCCCGGCACATTAAAAGTGACTGCCAGCGTACCCGAACGTTGGATCACCGGAATTGCCGAGGGTGATACAGTATCTGTATCTGTTTCAGCGGCTGGAATTGATGGTTCAACCGCTATTCTGACTGCGGTCAGTGAAGCGGGAGACCCTATGAGTAGTCAATATGCTATTGAAGCAAGGTTTACAGACAGCGACAATTTAAGCCGATTGAAAACAGGAATGTTCGCTGAGATTAATATTGAAACCGGTGGTGATGACGCACTATTTATTCCTCAATCAGCACTGGTTGAACGAGGTCAGCTCACCGGAGTATTTACCATCTCTGACGCCAACCGGACACTGCTTCGCTGGGTCAGAACAGGAGATACTGGTGGTGAAATGGTAGAAATTTTAACCGGCCTCACACCGGGTGAGCAATATATCGTCTCTGCCGGTCAGACACTTCAGCAGGGGCAGCTGATCAACATTGAATAGCGGTGTCAGTTTTGAGCTTCAACAATAGTCATCCCATCACTACAATGGATTGGACTCAAGCAAAATTTGGAGATACCGCATCGAAGCGGGGTTTGACGACTATAACATGTAATACTGTTGGAACCTCAATGATAATTCCGACATCAATCGAACAATATAATTTTGAAAGGAAATAACAGAAGATGAAAACCGGATTAGCAGGTAAAATTGCGCAGGCATTTATTGATTCAAAGCTGACATTGCTCTTGATGGTCGCCTTTGTTGCCATTGGTGTCTATGGTGTTTGGCTCACGCCCAGCGAAGAGGAACCCCAAATTGATGTGCCGATGGCCGATATATTTGTCGGCTATCCTGGCGCATCACCCCAGGAAGTTGAGAATCGGGTGGCCATACCTCTCGAAAAAATTCTGTCCAATATATCAGGAGTTGAATATGTCTATTCAACTTCTATGCCTCAGCAGGCAATGGTTTCGGCTCGCTTCTACGTAGGCGAAGACGTCGAAGAGAGTCTTGTACGGCTTTACAACGAGGTTATGAAGTTCATGGACACTAAACCTGCCCCGGTAACTATGCCGCTTATCAAAACCCGGTCCATCAACGATGTCCCGATTGTGACTCTTACTCTATGGAGCGAAACACTTAGCGATTATGAGATACGGCGGGTCACACAAGAGCTTGATAATGAAATCAAATCCATTATCGATGTGGCTGAAACCAAGGTTCACGGCGGACGCTCACGACAGGTAGAGATCGTTCTTGATAAGAGTAAAATGGCGGCCCTGTCGATAGATCCGCTCAGAACAGCTCAAACAATTCAGGCTGCAAACAGCGAATTCAAATCGGGGTCTTTCACGCGAAATGATGAAGAGTTTCTGGTTCAAACCGGCAATTTCCTGAAAACTGCTGATGATGTCGGAAATATAGTTCTCACAGTGCGACAGGGCGACCCGATTCTGCTGAGGGATGTTGCTGAAATAAACGATGGACCGGGCGAACCGGTAAATTACGTCTCATACTCCCCCGGGCCCGCCTCTGCTTTGGAAAACGGGCGAAGAGCCGGAGCCTCCTACCCTGCCGTTACCCTTTCAGTTGCAAAACGCCAGGGCGCAGATGCCATGGCTATTGCTGAAGATATCGACCGAATGGTGAATAGTTTAAGCGGATCGGTCATCACAGATCAAATTAATGTGGAGACGACGCGTAATTATGGTGAAACCGCAACCGACAAGGTCAACACGCTCCTGATTCACTTACTAGTTGCTGTTCTATCCGTCTCTTTTGTGGTATTCCTGGCCATGGGTTGGCGGGGTGCGTTGGTTGTGTTTATTTCCGTTCCCATCACGTTTGCGCTCACGCTCTTTTTCTACTACATGTATGACTATACTCTCAACCGCATCACACTTTTTGCCCTGGTATTTGTGACCGGTATCGTAGTGGACAACTCTATTATTGTTGCTGAGAATATGCACAGGCACTTCAAGATGAGGAATCTGCCGCTCAGACAGGCGGCTATTTATTCGATCAACGAAGTGGGTAATCCGGCCATTCTGGCTACATTAACCGTCATAGCGGCTGTTATTCCGATGGCGTTTGTGTCCGGCTTGATGGGGCCTTACATGAGTCCAATAGCCATTGGAGCTACAGTGGCTATGATTCTGTCACTTATCATTTCACTGATCGTAACACCGTGGCTCGGCTACCGTCTGCTAAGTGCTGCAAGAGTCCATTCAGGCGGAAGTTCCGGTAAAAAATATAAATTGCAAGAGACGATTATCTATAAGGTGTATGATAAAACTATGCGACCGCTGATGCAGAGCACATGGAAACGATGGTCGTTCTTGCTGGGAACCGCACTCATTCTTCTGGCAACGCTTGCCCTCTTTTATACCCGCTCGGTAGAGGTTAAGATGCTGCCATTTGACAATAAAAACGAAATTCAGCTGATCATTGACATGCCGGAAGGCACAACTCTGGAACGATCGGAAGCCGTAGCACAGGAAGTGGGTCTGGCACTGCTTGAGATACCCGAAGTTTACAACTACCAAACATATTCAGGCACCAACGCTCCGATCAACTTCAACGGTCTTGTACGAAGTTACAACTTACGTCAATCTTCTAACGTGGCCGACATCCAGGTCAATTTAGTTGATAAAAGCCTTCGTTCCGACCAAAGTCACGACATCGCAAAACGGATGAGGCCGATTGTATCTGCAGTTGGAGAAAAATATGGAGCCAACGTCAAAGTAGTTGAAGTGCCCCCCGGCCCTCCTGTATTGTCCACGCTAGTTGCTGAAGTTTATGGACCGAACCTTGATATGCAGCGAAACATCGGTCGTCAGATAAAACAGATTTTCAATGACACACCCGGTATTGTTGATACTGACTGGATGGTGGAGGCTGATCAGACTGAGTACAGGTTCCAGGTTCTTCGTGATAAAGCGCTCATAAAGGGCGTAATGCCAAATCAGCTCTCGGAAACACTTGGAATGGTCTTAGGCCGGCATCAAGTCACTTCTCTCTATGATGAGAGGGAAGCATCTCTTGTTCCAATTCAAATGAAACTGAGCGAAACGGAACGGTCAGGAGTTGGCGAACTGGGCGGCCTTCATGTACAGTCTCAGTCAGGTGCCATGATTTCCGTCTCTGATTTAGTTCAGGTAAATGAAACCACTCTGGAGAAAAGTATTCATAGAAAAAATCAGCGGCGCGTTGTGTATGTTACTGCAGAAGTGGCAGGTGAAATTGAGAGCCCTGTGTATGCGATACTAGACGCACAGGATGAAATAGATGCCCTTCCACTTCCCGTCGGTTACGATATGGAGCAGCAATATGCGGGACAACCTTTTAACAGCGAAGATCTGACCGTAAAATGGGATGGTGAATGGCAGATCACGCTTGAAGTGTTCCGGGATCTTGGAGTCGCGTTTGCCGTGGTACTGGTCATTATCTATATCTTGATTGTAGGATGGTTTCAGGACTTTTCTGTACCCATCATTATGATGATTGCCATTCCGCTTTCACTCATCGGGATTCTGCTTGGCCACTGGTTTGCCGGTGCATTCTTTACTGCCACATCGATGATCGGCCTTATTGCGCTTGCGGGAATTATGGTTCGTAATTCAGTTCTGCTTATAGACTTTGTACAGATCAGTTTGTTGGAGGGAAATTCACTCGAGGATGCTGTTGTCGAAGCCGGGGCAGTACGTACCATGCCGATACTGCTGACGGCCGGTACTGTCGTGATTGGTGCCATTGTGATCCTGTTTGACCCAATCTTTCAGGGACTTGCAATATCTCTGATGGGCGGCGCTATTGCATCTACTGCCCTAACGCTCATTACCGTTCCACTGATTTACTTCATGGCAAATCGCAAACTGAGAACCGATGAAATTATCAGGGACTAATATTTCAATCAACCGTCAATATTAAACACTAAAAAAAATGAAACTACTCATAATTCTAAGTGTAGCGGAATCCTCAGATGAAGTCCGCTCCATGATGACACGCAACCACGTGCCCGTGTACAGTGAAACCGAAATGTACGGTTTCAGAACAGAAAAACATCAGCCTGACATCAGAACCTGGTTTTCACAGCCGGAAAAAGGGATCTACTCAACTCTCTTTTTTTCATTTCAGAATGATGCCACCGTCAAAAAAATCCTGGATGAGGTAAGAGTTTACAACGAAGATGTACAAGAAGATCAGGATAATCCGCTGCATGCCTATTCGGTTGCAGTAGATGAGCATGCGTGATACTCCTTTGATTTCAATTTCGATTTCGATTGGCTATTTAACACACCCTACACTTGATCAAAATCGTTTGTCGTTTTTT
>CAZVEP010000007.1:4300-47638 GCA_964625635.1 uncultured Rhodohalobacter sp. | reverse complement strand
TTCGATTGGCTATTTAACACACCCTACACTTGATCAAAATCGTTTGTCGTTTTTTTCTGAGTTAAAAAAATGTTTTCAGCTGATTCTGGGGCTGTGAAACTACTCAAGGATCATGGTTTTTAATCAACACCCAAATGATCACGGAATCTAATCCGTGATCATAGTGAACCATAGGTTAGTTCGTTGACTTATTTTCCTGCATATGAAGAGTACATCCAGACAAGTTTTTCCTGCTCACTGATATAATCGCTCATCAGTGCGTTTGTGCCTTCATCATCTGTTTCATCCGAAAGATCAAGAATCTCACGCTGTATTTTTAAGATCACCTTAAATGCCTCCAGAATCTGATTTACTGCCTTTTTACCATCACTCACTTTTTGGCTTTCCGGAATTTTAGAAACCTTTAAATACTCCGAATATTGATGTTCAGGTGTATAGCCCAAAGTTAAAATTCGCTCGGCTACCTCATCAATTTTCAAAACCAGATCGTCATATAGCTCTTCAAACTTAACGTGAAGTTCAAAGAAAGTGTCGCCTTTGATATTCCAATGATACCCTCTCGTGTTCTGATAGAACACTGAATAATTGGCCAGTAAAACATTCAGTTTTTCAGCCAGTTTCTTTGTCTTTTTACTGTCGAGACCAATACTATCTAATTTTCTCATGATTAGTTTACTTTTTATTTCTGTTATTGTTAAAACTCTCGTCCCGGTTATTCTTTAATATGAATAATCCATGATTAAAACACCACTGAGATTGAGCAGCTTATTGCCCTGCAGAATGTATTTAAGTGATCCATTCTGCTGATTGTAATCGAGATTTGGAAGGTCATTTTTAAGCTTTGCGAGTCATGCTCTTTTACTCAACCACTCAAGCGGATCAACTCCATCCGGTTTCCACCAAATGGGTGGCTGCTGGGCATCAGAAAGCATCTCAGGGGCGGGCAGTCCATCAGCGGTTTCAATATCCGGGTTCGTCACATAGAGAGCCTGGAGTCCGTTTCTATAATTGAGTGCGAGCTCATTAAATTTATCTACATCTCCCTTCACCCAGTGCAGAATAAACGGATCTGCTGGCTGCAGGTCAGTTTCCTCAATCAGAAAGTCATCAAGCCAGGATTGTTCGATGCCAACTGACTTGTTGTAAGCATACCTGTGATAAAGTGATGGAGACGGTTTCTTATGTTGAGGATTCCTCAGCCAAAATTCCTCAACATAATCCGTGAACTCACACTTTTTGCTCTTTAATCCAAATGGGGCAATAATCATTGCAACCGATCTACACCCACTCCCGCCGTACCTGAGCACTGCTTCAGCAAGCTGATGAAATGTGTCCGGCGTATCATCTTCAATTAACGCAATTGAATAATGAGCTGTACGCATCAGCCGGGGTGTCGTAACGTTTGCCAGTCCAAGTGATTCAAGTCTGTCAATAACAGGGTCGACAGAGTCTGTAGATCCAGAGAACATAAGCTTATCAACTTTATCAACGTGAATTGCAAGTTCGTCTAAATCAACAGACCAGGTTCCATTCAGCACCTCATGTTTTTTAAGTTTTTTAAGCAGCGTTACAGGCAGATAGGGGTCTTTTTTTGATAGCTTACCAGCATAATGATTCCCGGAAAGAACAACGGCCAAAATATCCTGAACGCCTACAAGAGGTAAGTTACCGGCATGCAGACACAGAACTTTTTCTTTATTGTCTGGTAATTTTCCTTCATTGGCTCCAGACAGTTCAACCCATCGCTCAAATTCACATTTTATGAGAGATTTCTTCAGCGACCGAATCTGGTATTTAATATCCTCAAAACTGAAGAGTCCTTCATTGACAGATTTCTCTATCGCTTCTTTAAGATCCGCATTATCAGGTGACAGCCATTCATCGATGGCTACTTGTAGTTTATCAATCCTAGTCTGAAGCTTTTTCTCCATCACTCAGTCCTGATCAATTAAAAAATTGCAGCCTCTGAGAGCGGCACTGTGCCACCGGCCAAGCACTGCTATCTGACCCATATTATTCATTACACCCCGATCATCTGTCAGGATAAACGGGCAGCTATACAAATTTGCAAGATCAATAATTGCCACTTTTCCCTCTTCACCCGGATCACAAATTCTTTGAGGGTTAGTCGCGTCACGAACAGTTGCACTAACCCAGTTGGGTGTTTCAAACCACTCGCTTCCTACAGCATACAGCTGACTCATCAACTCACACATCCCATACTCAGAATGTATTTGATCTTCCGGAAGGTTAAATCCTGCTGCCAGTCGGGTCCGGAGTTCACCTTTACTCATTTCACGCCGGTGTGTTTTCATTCCTCCTGTTTCTATAATATGGGCATCATTAGGAAGGGACACAGACTCCATCTCTATCAAATCGAGCAGGCCAAATGCAGCGCCGAATAAAATGATTTTTCGCCCATAGGCGCTTGCTTTTTCTACATCGGCATTTATCAACGGTTTATTCAGTGGCAGAAACCTGCTCAAACCTTTCACGTCCAGCCCAACAAGATATTTCATCATCCATAGCAGTGAGGAATCAGGATTGTCGCTATAGCCGGGTGCATAGCAAAGCAGCGTGTAATCAGTAGAGTTGAAATAGGATGCAAAACCCAAACGTATGGATCGTCTGTACAGATCTAAATCAACAATGTGATGCCGGCTTCTTTCCATATTACCGGTTCCGGAGCTTTTAAATGTAATCTCCGGATCATGCTCGTTAACCATCAAGTCAGTCTCCTTAAAGGCACGAATAGGTAGTAAAGGGAACTCACTGGCCGTTTGGGGAATTTCGCCTGAAGGAATAAAGTGTTGTGCAAAAACTTTATACACCGGATTGTTGTGGATCTGGTAGTTATAAACCGACTGAGCTTTTTCTAAAAAGGTGACGCCGGGGTCAAAAATAGTTTGTAATAATTTAGACGGATCCTTTTTCATAAAATTTGACTCATTTGCCCAGTTAAGATGGTTCCCGACCGCAATCGAACCGTATAGATCCGGTAAATAACCCTCTGAGCTTTTGTCCTGATTCTATATCCCCTCCCACTTTAACATGAATTCTGCCGCTGGGAGGAACCTGGATCATTACGCATCCGCCTGGTGATAACAGATCCATCGAAGAATCTTCATCAGATGATCCGTACATGAGTACTATATCGTTTAATTTAGCATGTTCACCATATTGGTTCATAAGAGTCACATCTGCCGGCAATTGTATCCCAATTGAGTCATAGGGCATTCCAGCGATGATCATATCACCGGCATTCTTTTTAGTAGCAGGAAAAGTTATCTTTTTGGCAGTGAGATCTTTTGGCACGGAAATTTTCAACGAAACTGAGTCGAGTGTCTGAGTATTAACTGTCAGAGCCATGATATCGAGATTGACTGAGGACTTGCCAGACTGTGCGTCAGATATCAAAAAAGTAATCATGCTCAAAGTGAGTGTAAGTACAAAAACCTTCATTCAACACGTGCTTTAAATAGTTGATCACTTGAAAGTACGTAAAGAGTCTTCTGGTGCATATAAAGATCCTCCGGTTTAATGCGTTTAGAAAAATTGAACACCTTCACCGGATCACCCTGCAGGCTAAACCTTACCACACGGTCTTCATAAAGTGCCCAAATGCCCGTTTGGGTTCCGTGAATTTTTGAGGCGCCGCTAAATCCTCCAATGAAATTTAAATAGCCGCCACCGGCACTAAACTTATGAATAACGCCTTTATCAGAGTCAAGTATCATCAAAACAGACCCGGTTACTTTCATATGTATATCTGATCCGATACGATAACTTCTTAAATCAATCTCGCGGCTATAGTTGCCTAAGGGATCAAAAACATAGATGATGTGACGATCTGAATCGTATACGAACAGATCACCGGAATTGCTTACCTGGAGTTGTGATGGTTGGAAACGGCCTGTTCCGACAATTTTATCTGAAGATATTGAAGACAGATATTGAAATCGCCTGTCAAATAGCTGAACCCGTCCGTTGTTTTTATCTGCAACATAAATTTTCAGCCCATTTGTGGCATCAACTGAAACAGGTTCATTAAATCTGTAATCACCGCTTCCGCGTGCGCCCAGAGAGTCAATTCGGATACCATCTGCGTTGATCACCAGTAGCCGGTGCTTGTTGCTTTCTGTGATATAGGTTAACCCGGATGGAGTAATGCTAAGTGATGTCGCTCCTTCAAGTGATGACGAGACTCGTATGAGATCGATTGTCTCTGTTTGAGCCTGAACGCATATCACCTGCAATTGTACAAAAAGGACAGACAGTATGAAACCAGACTTAATCAATCTTCTTTAGGCCTTTTTTGCCAATATCGTGCCTGAAGTAGCTGTCTTTAAATGATATTAACTCAGTGTTATTGTATGAGTGATCGATCGCTTCAGCAAGCGTTTGACCGGATCCTACTACATTCAGAACGCGTCCGCCATTCGTAAACAGCTCGCCATTTTCAGATTTTGTCCCGGAATGGAAAATAAGGGCGTCATTATCACAATTATCTAGCCCTGATATTTTATAGCCTTTCTCATAGGATTTGGGATAGCCACCGCTTGCCAGTACAACCGAACAGTATATTCTGTCTGAGATCTGAATCTCAATTTCTGAAAGAGACTTATTTGTGGCTGCCGTGATCAGTTCAAGAAGATCGTTTTTTAGGGGTGGAAGAATCACCTGACATTCGGGGTCACCGAAGCGGCAATTATACTCAACTACTTTGGGCCCCTCTTTAGTTATCATCAGACCCACGTAAAGAATACCGTTATAAGGCGTGTTTTCTTCCATCATTCCTTTAATCGTGGGATCGATGATCTCTTCTTCAACGCGCGCCATCATCGCTTGAGTGAGCAGCGGTGACGGAGCATAAGCCCCCATACCACCGGTATTGAGGCCGGTATCATTTTCACCAATACGCTTGTGATCCTGGGCTGTGTGTATCACTTTACCTTCAGTGCCATCACAAATGACAAACACTGACGCTTCTTCGCCCAGCATAAACTCTTCCACAACCAGAGTAGATGCAGCACTTTTAAGATTTTTATCTTCACTGAGAAGATTCAGACGACTCGCCGTTTGCTCTTCGTTTTCACAGATAAAGACACCTTTGCCGCCTGCCAGGCCATCAGCTTTAAGGACAATCGGATACTGATTTTGTTCTTTGATGTAACCCAGGGCCTCATCAAACTCATCATTTGAAAATGTGCGGTAAGCTGCGGTCGGAATGCCATGTCTCTCCATGAATGATTTTGCGAACGATTTGCTGCCTTCCAGCTGGGCTGCTGCTTTAGATGGGCCAAAGACCGTAATTCCCCGCTCTTCAAGATAATCCGCAATACCTTCTACAAGTGGCTGCTCCGGACCCACAATCACAAGATCAATTTGCAGATCATCTGCCACTGTTTCAACCGCATTAAAATCTGAAATATCAAGCTCTATATTTATTCCATGCCTTTCGGTACCCGGATTCCCGGGAGCAGTATAGAGCTTGCCCAGCTGTTCAGATTTTTCCAGTTTCCATGCAATGGCATGTTCTCGCCCTCCGCTTCCCAGCAGTAAAACATTCTGTTTGTTCATGAGTTACGATAAGTTTTCGGCAATTTCTATGATGCCTGAAAATGACTCTTCTTTAAGGCTGGCACCACCAATCAGGCCGCCATCAACATCAGGCTGCGATAAAAGTTCTTTTGCGTTTGCAGGTTTCATACTGCCACCGTATAAAATCTTTACTTCACTGCTGCGCTTATCGTTCCAGCGTTCTTTTAAAAAGTTTCTAATAAACTGATGCATCTCTTGAGCTTGTTCAGGTGACGCGGTTTCACCCGTGCCAATAGCCCAAATAGGTTCGTAGGCAATTACTAAATCAGGAGCTTCATCGATTGTAATTTTATTAAGAACTGCATCAAGCTGCTCCATTACAACTTTCTGCTGATCTCCGCTTTTTCTCTGCTCCAGTTTTTCGCCAACGCAAACAATGGCGGTCAAATTACCTAAAATCACTTTCCGTGCTTTTTCTGCAACCAGATCATTATCTTCTCCATAATATTCGCGACGCTCAGAATGACCTACAATTGCGTATTTGCAACCGGCATCTTTAACCATGGGTGTACTGATTTCTCCTGTAAAAGCTCCACTGTCTTCTGTATGAACATCCTGGGCAGAAACTGCAATATCAGTCTCTTTGAGAGCATTTACAGCAGCAGGTATCGAAATTGACGGAGGAGAAACGACAACATCACAATCGAAACTTCCTGCTGGCCAGCGCTTGGCAAGTTCCTCAGAAAGTTTTTTTGCTTCTGAAGGTCCACAATTCATTTTCCAGTTTCCGGCTATCAAAAAGTTGCTCATGATTCTGTTTGTTGTTGAGTTAGAGTTTTTTGCAGTCCCTGAATGATTGAATTGAATTCAGTTCCTACAAAGCGTTGTACTATTTGTCCCTGCCCGTTTACTAAAAATCGTGTTGGCAGGCGGTAAAGGTTGTATCGGCCCTGAAGCTCTTCGGTCGTGAAGCTATCAGAATCGGCAAATGTCCAAAGGTTGGCTCTTTCTTCAAAGAAGGCGTCGAAAACGACATCGGATGCACCGATTGGCACAGTAATAATTTCCAGGCCATAATTACTGTACACTTGCTGAATGGCAATTACTCTATCGTACTGCTGCTGATAGAGTGGGTTTTCCAGACGCGTAAATTCTATCATAAAAGGTGTCCCCGCAAGTGTAAGCGAGTCGGAACTGATCACTTGCCCCTCCCTGTCACGAAATGAAAAGCCTGGAAATGGTTTACCGGGAGCAAGTGTAGCAATATCAGTTTCCATTCGATCTGCCCACTGCATAGCGAGGGTATCACTACTATAAGATTGTTTGAATTCAGTAAGAAGTTCCGTTGCCCGGTCTGTTCGCGAGCTGTCGAACAACAGCTTTATCAATTCCTGGCGAACAGGCAGCTTTTGATCTGCATTTGGCATGCGTTCTTCAACCATGTTTAAAAAAGATACTGACCGTTCCAGGCTATCGCGATTTGCATAAAATGCAGTCAATTGAAATCTAAGGTCAGCCGGAACTGTGTTATAGCGTGAAAGTATCGTATCGGTCCGGGCCAGCATCCTCTCATCATCCCAGCCTTCGAGGATAGAAGCGGAGAAGGCAGCGGCTCTCTCACCCGCAAATGTATTGGGATTGGCTTGATGAAGGTCCCAAAAAAGATCACTCCATTTCATGATTTCAGCTTCAACACTGTCTCTGCTCATGCCCTGTGAATTTATATAATTCACCACACGCTGATAATTTCGTTGTAATCGATCGTATTTCTCATAGATCTCATTTTCATGGGATTCTATTGTGGCAGTCTCAGAAATGTTTGGCAGCATTCCGTTAATGGATACCGTATCACCTTTTGCAAGTACGAGATTAAAGATACCCAGAGGCTGGTTGTTACGCGATACATAAAGCGGGTAAAGGCCACTGGATTCAATTGATGCCTGACCTTCATGCATACCGGTACTATCGGTGACCGAGTAGAAAAGCGTATCTCTTGTTCCTGTTACCGTGGTCCGGGCTACAAGCAATTCAATACCTGAATAGTCACCGGTTGAATCAATTTCAGAATCTACAGTTATCTCTCCCTGAATAACCGGGTCGGGATCTGAGTTGCCGGATCCGCACCCAATTAAACCAAACAAGGAAAGTGCAAAAAGGTAGAGATAAATCGAATACTTCATAGCAAAATTGTGGGTCGTCATTAGTTATCTAGTTTTTCTGTAACAAGTTCACGAACCTGTTTGGGATTAGCTTTACCCTGTGATTTCTTCATTACCTGGCCAATAAAAAAGCCTACCAGGGCTTTTTTTCCACCCTTGTATTTTTCCACTTCATCAGGGTTGGCTTCTATAACCTCATCAATAATGGGTTCTACGAAACTTGAGTCCGATACCTGGATCAGATTCATTTCTTTTGCCAGATCTTCCGGTGATTTCTCATCGGTCAGCATTTCATTAAAAATGTCCTGCATAGCTGAGGAATTCACTTTGTCATCAAGCTTTAGCTTTGCAAGTTCAGCTATCCGGTCCACTTTTATAGGAAACTCACGAATCGAGATGCTTTGATCATTTAAAACTCTCAGAACTTCTGTCAGTACAATGTTTGCGACAGCTTTCGGTTCGTCAAGTTTCTCAAGGATAGATTCATAATAATCTGCAAGATATCTGCTTTCTGTGAGTACGATGGCATCTTCTTCAGAAAGTCCAAGTTTACTCATGAATCTTTCTAAGCGAACATCCGGTAGTTCCGGAAGATTTTCTTTCACTTCCTTTAAAAGCTCATCTGTAACTACAACCGGGGGAATGTCGGGCTCAGGAAAATAGCGGTAATCGTGTGCCTCTTCTTTGGTCCTCATCTGCCTGGTTACCTGCTTATTGGCATCCCATAAAAGAGTTTTTTGAACGACGCTCCCACCCGATTCAACCAGGTCGATCTGCCGTTCAATTTCATAAGAGATTGCCCGCTCTACATTACGGAACGAGTTCATATTTTTAAGCTCTGTACGAGTTCCCAGCTTCTCTTGTCCCCTGACACGAATAGATACGTTTGCATCACATCGTAAACTTCCCTCTTCCATATTACCATCACAAATCTCAAGGTATTGTACAATTTGTTTTATTTTTGTGAGATAGGCATACGCTTCCTGAGGTGTTCGCATATCCGGTTCAGAAACAATCTCGATTAACGGAGTACCGGCTCTGTTTAAATCAACCAGCGTATGATACGGATCCTGGTCATGAATAGATTTACCTGCATCTTCCTCCATGTGAATTCGTGTCAATCCAATGGTCTTATCATATTCCTCTAATTCAATATCGATTTTTCCTTGGTAGCAAATAGGAGTCTCAAACTGGGAGATTTGGTACCCTTTAGGCAGATCCGGGTAAAAATAGTTTTTTCTGGCAAAAATCGATTTTCGGGCAACTTTACAGTCAGTGGCAAGTCCCATCCGGATGATATAGCGCACCAGGTTTTCATTCAAAACCGGAAGTGTGCCCGGATGTCCAAGGCAAAGTGGCGACACCTGCGTATTAGGAGCTCCGCCGTACTCAGTGGATACAGGTGCAAAAGCCTTGCTTTCGGTTAATAACTGGGCATGTACTTCAAGACCAATGACGGCCTCGTACTTAGTATTTGCAATCGTCGTCATAGTTTATTTTTAGACGGTTGGATGATATTTAGTGATAATAAGATAGCAAAGATATCACACAAATTAATCCTTTAGAGAGGCATTTCTGAGTACTGCTCAGAATGATCCGTTGATTTTATATAATAGTGTGATTCTTTAGTTAAGAAGATCAACAGCAACTCCGGAATGAAATTTTCGTAGCAAAAATATCAGTGCAAGTATTGCTTTATCAGATCTGAATATTCTTTGTCGGTTTAGATCCGGATAATTGGGTAATGATTTGCCTGGTATATTCAATTATCCCGCCTGCTAACTGATGAATTTATTTACATTATTGATATTATTTTGTTAAATAGATGTATAAGCTAATAAAACAACGGAGATTTTATGGCATACCGATACATTTCCCTCACACTCGTACTTCTTTTCCTTCCTTTATTTCTCACTGCTCAGTCTCAGCGCGGCGAATATTTAAAGATAGACTACCTGAATGTCACTGCCGAGCAGATGCAGAATTTTAATGAAAACGTGATTGATCAGATAAAGGACTATAAAGATGAAAGACTTGCAAATGGCGATATCGATTCCTGGATACTATATCGTGTATTGTTTTCCGGAAGCGCTTCAAGTAACTACAACTTTGTAAGTATCACTTCAACAAGCATGCTTGATGCGTTCGATGCATTCAATAATAATTTTCAGAATGCTATGGGAGAAATGAGTGAAGACAACCAGTTTGATATCAGTAAATCTGAATTATGGACTGTACGCAATACAATGACAGATGTAATTACTGAAGAACCAAGTCACTTCTTAATGATGGACTACATGCATGTAAAGCTTGGCAGGGAGCTTGAATATCAAATGCTTGAGGATGAAGTTGCGAAACCCTTGCATGAAATGCGTTTGGAAAATGAGCGAATGGATGATTGGGAAATGTACCAGCTGATTACGCCGGGCGGAATTGATTATGGTTACAATTTTGCTACAGGTAATTATTTTGAAAAACTCAGTCATATCGAGTTTGGCTTTAACGAAGAACTCATCAGAAGCCAAAATCCTGACGTGGATATAATGGAGTTTTTTGAGCAGGTTTGGTCGACTCGTGATTTGGTGAAAAGCGAATTATGGCAGCGCCTTGAATTTTCAATTCCTGCAATGCAGCCTAACTGACAATTATTGAGATGACGGGCTAGCCGCTTATACTGGAACGGTCATCTCATTACATTATCATTTTTCCCGGAAGTCAATTATGGCAGTCATCCGGATTATGCTGAACCAGATAGTCTTTGAAGTTTGGATCAGTATCGTTCATACAACCTTCAAGGTTCAGAATTCTAACTGAACGGATGTCAATCGGATGACTTTCTCCCTGAAGTGCAAAATATCCGCCACTCACTCTTTGACCATTATCGAGCTGAGGTGAAGAATATTCCATAACAAGTTCTCCGTTGATCAAATGCTGAATTTTTGAATTTCCATGAGCGAGCAACTCTGCGGTCACCCACTGATCTCCATGATAGGTTGTGCTGCTTGAATTGATGCAATGCTGTGTAATGAGCTCACCATCAACAACCACATGAGTTCCGGGCGTACAAATATTGCCGTTCGTCCGGTCATTTTCTCCATCACCACCCAGAAACTGATACTCAATTGAGTCAGGAAAATCCTGGTCTCGCTCCATACTTTCAGCAGACTGAGAATGAAACATGATCCCGCTATTTCGTATTGCCCACGCAGGTCCGTTTGGTGCCTGGTCACCTACAAATCTATATTCCACCTGCAAGCGATAATAGGAATACGGCTCTTCATAAAAGATATGGGTAAACTGACCGTCAAATGAGTCGTACTCATCATAGCGGACTTTCATTAAACCATCTTCTACCCGTACCGTATTTGCGTAGTTCTCATTAAGATCGTACCCGGTCGTTTTAACGTCCCAGCCATCCAGATTTTCTCCGTTAAACAGTTTAGCCCAGTCCTCTTCCATAGCTGACTGCCCGTCAGTGGTTGTACAGGATACTATGCCTGTTATCACGATTGAAACCAAAAGGTAACAGCTAAGTATTGGGGCAGAAGTTAATTTCATGATTTTGAAAATGGTTTAAAATTATTACATCCGTGTTAAAACTATATCAGACGGAATCAACTGTGTTACAATGATTTATAAATAGTAAACTTCGTAACATTACACGTCCACTCCATAAATTTGCTGTGTAATACAATGAATACTCCCCTGCCCCCAAACCAGGTCATTACATTCTATGCCTTCAATTGTTCGATTTGGAAAAAGAGTTTCAAAAATGTCCAGTGCCTGCTGATCTGTTCGGCTATCGTACATCGGAACCAGTACCGCTCCATTTGCAATATAAAAATTAGCGTAGCTCGAGGGTACGTGATCTGAACCATCTACTGTAGTATCGGAAATTTTTGTGTCAGGAAGAGGAAGTGTTATCACATTCAGTGGGTTTCCTGATAAATCTGAGCTCTTTAAGAGAATGCTAAGATTATTATATAGAATCTGGTGATTAGGATTCAGTCCATCTTCTGTAAGTGTGGTCACTACAGTATTGGAATTAACAAATCGGGTCAGATCATCAATATGCCCGTCCGTATCATCTCCTTTTAAGCCTTCTTTCAGCCAGATAATTTTTTCAGCACCTAAATAATCATGAAGATATGACTCAATCTCGCTTTTGGATAGTTCAGGATTTCTGTTGGGGTTCAATAGAACTGATTCCGTAGTCAGGAATAGTCCCTTACCATTCGTTTCGATGGATCCGCCCTCCAGAACCTTACCCGGTGAATAGCGGGCAACATTGAATTTTTCAGATATGAATTCAGGAATCTGATTATCATCTTCCCAGGGTTCGTATTTACCTCCCCAGGAGTTAAACTCCCAGTCTGTAATCCGAATCCCGTCATCTTTATCTTTTTTTATGAAAATTGGCCCGCTGTCTCGAGACCAAACGTCGTTTACAGTTTTATGTAAAATCCTGAGAGGATAAGCCGCTCCCTGATAGTCTCCAAGTATAGATAAAACCCGTTTCTCTGTTGATTCATCGTTTACTAACAGTAGAACGGTCTCATATTTGAGAAGCGTAAGGATAATTTCCTTATAAACATTTTCTACTGCATCTAGGCGAGGGCCAGGCCAGGTTTCACGATTGTGGGGCCATATCATTAAAGTGGCAGAATGAGTGTCCCATTCTGCCGGCATCTTGTATCCGTCAGCGAACGGGGTACTTGTGAGTACATTTTTCATATAGCCTGATGATATTTATTTCCTGGGTTACCATCAAACAAATTGCCTGTCAATTGTCAGATCTCATGACGTAAGTTCAAGCCAAAATTGTACTTCAGGCTTCAACTGCCTTCCTTTTATCTTTGGAAATAAACTGCATCGCCTCTTCCACGTTCTGTTTCGAGCCGATGTAAATTGGTGTCCTCTCGTGAATGGCCGAAGGCTTAATTTCCATTATTCTGTTTTCACCATTTGTTGCAATGCCTCCCGCCTGTTCAATTATGTAACTCAACGGATTGCACTCATACATCAACCGCAATTTGCCTTGTGGATAAACCTTACTGGACGGGTAGATAAAAATACCGCCTTTCACGAGTGTTCGGTGTATATCCGCCACCATTGAACCAATATACCGGGCTGAATACGGCCTCCCGTTTTCATTATCTTCGCGCTGACAATATTTTATATATTTCTTTAATCCATCACTCCAGCTGTTATAGCTCCCCTCATTGATACTGTAAATAGTTCCGTGTTTAGGCATTGAGAAGTCATCATCAAACAGAATAAACTCACCCAGACTTGGATCAAGCGTAAAAGCAGAGACTCCGAGTCCTGTCGTATAAACCATCATAGTAGATGATCCATAAAGAACATAACCGGCCGCAACCTGTCGCGTACCGGGCTGAAGAGCATCTTTCTCACTTGGATTAGGATCAAACCGGGTCTGGCGCATATAAATAGAAAAAATACTGCCAATTGAAACGTTAACATCAATATTAGAGGATCCATCGAGCGGGTCGAGGTAGACAATGTATTTCCCGCCCTGACTGTTTAGGCTGACTATACCATCATTTTCTTCTGATATTACCATACAGGTTATAAGCGAACGATTAAGCGCTGAAATCAACTGTTCATCCGCAAAGAGATCCAGTTTTTTTACTGATTCTCCGTGAATGTTTCTGGATCCGTCAGAGCCCAGAAGACTCGTTATTCCTGCTTTATTAACTTCTCTTGAAATAATTTTTGCTGCTAGTCCGATATCTCTGAGCAGCTGAGATAATTCACCTGTTGCCCCGGGAAACCGATTTTGCGACTGGATAATGTACTCATCAAGTGTGATGAGCTTATTTGGTTTATTTGTCATATCTCTTTTTTTGGAATAGTTACTATGGAACCGCTTCCAAAAGTAAAAAAAGATTTCGCTCCCGGTCAACTCCTTTGCTATTAAGGATTTCCAATGAGTTCGTGATAAAGATTAACAGACTTAACTTTTAATTCTTCTAAAGTGCCATCATTCTCAATTGTGTAATCGACCAGATGTTCTAAAGAGCTGAAGTCAGGCTGCTTTGCCATACGTGCTTCTACATCTGATATATCAACGGAATCCCTTTCTGACACCCTCTCTAACCGTGTCTCCCTTTTACTGCTTACCAGTAACACGACGTCGAGATATTCGGGCCGGCCTTCATTGAGCAGGATAGCCGCCTCGTAGGCAAAGAGTTTATATCCTTTTTTCTTTGCGCGTTTGATACAGCTTATAGCTTCAATGCGGATAGCAGGATGAACAATTGAGTTTAGCTCTTCCACCCTGTTTTTATGGAAGGCTTCTTTGATAAGATGCGGTTTATTTAATGACCCATCGGAATTGTAGGTTTCCATGCCAAACGTCTCTGACAGCTTATTTTTAAGATCAGGATCGGTCTGCATCAGATGTTTGGCGAGATCATCAGCATATACAACCTTTGCACCAAGAGAATCCCAGATGCTGGCGACAGTCGATTTTCCTGATCCTATGCCACCTGTGATACCAACCGTAATCATACTGTTTTTTCAGCTACCCTGCTCATCAGGTATGCTTTCATAAATTCATCGAGATTACCTTCCATTACAGAATCTACATCACCTGTTTCGTGTTCTGTTCTGTGGTCCTTCACCATATTGTAGGGATGAAAAACATATGAGCGAATCTGGCTTCCCCATTCGTTGCTGCTTTTTGAGTCTTCCAGCTTCTGTTTCTCTCGTTCTTTAATATTTTTTTCAAGCTCATATACCCTGGATTTCAGGAGTACCATCGCTTTTTCACGGTTCTGAAGCTGAGATCGCTCCTGCTGGCATTCTGCAACCACGCGTTCTTCTGTGCCATCAGATAATGTTCCAGTCCAGACCAGACGCACGCCTGTCTCAACTTTATTCACGTTCTGTCCACCCGCCCCGCTCGAATGAAATCTTTGAAGTTCGATATCACTGTCATTCAAATTCACCTCAATTGTATCATCAATAATAGGTGATACAAATACAGAGCAGAAAGATGTATGGCGCCTTGAGTTGCTGTCAAATGGTGAGATGCGCACAAGACGATGTGTCCCCGTTTCTGATTTAAGAAAACCGTAGGCACTATCTCCTTTCACTTCAACGGTAGCACTTTTTATGCCGGCCACATCTCCATCCTGGTACTCCACCACAGAAACGTCGTAATCTTTTTTCTCTGCCCAGCGGGTAATCATCCTGAAAAGCATCTGACCCCAGTCCTGACTTTCAGTTCCGCCAGCGCCCGGATTAAATGTGACAATCGCATCGCGATGATCATCTTCATCACTTAGCATATTTTGAAGCTCGAGGTCATCTAGTTTCTTTATAAATGTATCCACTTCATTATCCAGCTCATCCTGAACATCTTCTCCCTCTTGCTGGAACTGCTGATACACACGTATACTTTCCCGAAGCTCATCAAGCTCATCCCACCGTTCGATAAGGCTTTTTTGGTGGTCGAGCTGGCGCATGATGCCCTGGGCTTTTTCAGGATCATTCCAGAATTCAGGGTCCTGCGTTTGTTCCTGAAGCTCTATAACCCGGACTTTGCGTTTATCGTAGTCAAAGATACCCCCTGAGCTCGTCCAGTCGCTCAAAAAGTTGTTCAAGTTTATCCTGCTGTATACTCATATTTGTCCGTCATCCTTGAGAAAAACAGAATGAACCGGGCAAGCCGGTTCATTCTTCTATAGGTTTATTTATTTAAAATTAAGATGCTGCTACTTCTTATACATTACTGAGAGCAATACACCTACCAGAATACCACTTGCAAAAGCAGCTCCCACACCGATTTCGGGATTTGCTCTCACATATCGCCGTGCCGTGCGGAACTCTCTGCGAAGTTCGTTTTGTATTCTGTCACGCTCGTATTCAAGCGTATCAAGCACTTGCGTATATCTATCTTCTATATACTGTTTCTCTTTATCTAATGCGTCTTTTAACTCTTCTGCTGTGTTTGACTTTGCCATTGTTTTGATGGTTAAGTTGAGTTTAAAGTGTCATGATTTTAGTTATCAGCTGATACAAGATCCTGATCTTTGTACTGGAGCTCATATAACTTTCGATAAATTCCATCTTCTTTCTCCACCAGGCTGTCGTGATCACCAGATTCACGAATCACACCTTTATGCATCACAAGTATGTTGTCAGCTCCTTTGATGGTCGAGAGCCGGTGTGCTATTACTATAGAAGTTCGCCCTTTCATCATTCGTACGCAAGCTTTTGATACAAGATGTTCAGTTTCTGAGTCTACATTTGATGTAGCCTCGTCAAGTACCAGAATTTCAGGGTCATATACCATTGCTCGCACGAAACAAATAAGCTGTTTTTGTCCCATTGAGATTGATGAACCACGCTCACGCAATTCAAAGTCATATCCATCGGGGAGTCGCATAATAAATTCATGTGCTTCCACCTCTTTCGCTGCAGCAATAACCGATTCGCGTGTTATATTTTCATTGCCAAGCGTGATGTTTTCCAGAACTGTTCCTGAAAATAGTGCATTATCCTGAAGAACCAGGCCAAAGTGAGAGCGCAGCTGGTTCAGCGTCAGGTCTCTGATATCAACGTCATCCAGCAAAATCTGCCCGTTTTGAATGTCGTAGTACCTGAGCAAAAGATTAATTATTGTGGATTTACCAGCTCCGGTTGCCCCGACAATTGCGAGTGTTTTACCGGGTTTGGCTTCAAAAGACACATCTTTCAATATTGTCTCATCATCAGGATTATAACTAAAATCAACATTCTTAAACTCAATACGGCCTTTAACTTCTGGCTGATCAACAGGGCTTTCAGGGTCTTTAATTGCTTTTTCAGTATCTAATATATCAAAGATCCGTTCTGAGGAAGCGAGTGCCGACTGTAGCGTATTATATTTTTCTGAAAGACCTCGAATAGGATTAAAAAACTGCCTCACATACTGTATAAATGCTAGAAGCACTCCGAAGGTCAGCTGATCCATAAGCGCTCTGGCGCCACCATACCAAACAACCAGTGCCATCGCTACACTCGCCAGCATTTCAACGACAGGCCAGAATATGGAAAAGTAGAAAATGGTGTCGAGGTGTGCTTCACGATGGTCGTCATTGATAGACTCAAACCGCTCCTTTTCCTTCTCTTCGCGGTTAAAAAGCTGCACAACAACCATTCCGTTGATATGCTCCTGCACGAACGAGTTGAGCCGTGAAATCTGGTCCCGCACATTAAGAAAAGCGACCCGTACTTTTGATTTAAACCAAAATGTAGAATAAAAAAGAATCGGCAGAACCAGGATTGAGACGATCGTCAACTCCCAGCTCATCATAAGCATGAAGCCGAGAATAAAGAAAATGCGGAATAAGTCACCTACCATGTTCACGATACCATCAGAGAGTAAAGAACTCAATGCTTCAATATCGCTGGTTGTACGGGTGATCAGTCGGCCGATGGGGTTCTTATCAAAGAACTGTACGTGGAGAGATTGTATTTTCTCGTAAACAGTATTTCGAAGCGAATAGAGCGCCCCCTGGCCGAACCACCGTGTGATATACGTATTTGCAACAAGGATTATGAATTCGCCGGCAAGAGCTGCAACGAGTAATAGTATGATCCACATCAAGCCGGGAATATCTCCCTGAGAGATGTAGTCATCTACAGCTAACTGCGTAAGTTTGGGACGGACTGTTCCTAGAAACGCAGCAGAGAGCGTGAGTATAATGGCGAGTATTCCCCACCATTTATACGGTTTGAAAAAGTAATAAAGCCGTCGAATCAGTTCAGAATCGACGGCTTGCTTAGGGTCTTTAGAATTCAAATGGCTTGATATTTAGAATCGATCGAAATCGTCGAACGGTGTACGTGGTGTAATTGGTTTCGGCTTCCGTTCGTTCGAATCGTAATCAGATCCTGAATCCTGTTTTCGGCTGCGGCCAGAGCTTCCTGATCTTCCTGACCCGGAAGATGAGCTGCTTCGGCGCTTACGACCTCCGGAACTGCTTCTCTTACTATCATTCTTTTTACGTTTTCTAAAACGCTTCTTATCTCCGCCTGACTTACTTTTATCTGACTTACTGCCTCCGCTCTTTTTGTTCTGGTCTATCTCTTTAAGGTAGACCTTAGCCTGAACAATGCCTTTCTCTTTGGACGGATCCGTAAAGATAGGACGGAGTTCTGTAGCCAGCCATGCAGGAAAGAATTTTTCGCGGGCTTCCCGCAACAGGACAAACGGATTAGTGTACCGGGCTGAGAAATGTGATATCACAAGCAGCTTGGTCTGCGACTCATTCGCAACACGTGCAGCATCAATAGAAGTGGAATGTCCAGTCTCAGCTGCCTTATCTGCCAGACTCTGACTGAATGTAGCCTCGTGATAGAGGATATTAGTATTCATTGCCAGTTTCACTGCGTTCGGGCAATATTTAGTATCCGTGATATAGGCAAAACTATCGCCGGGACGCGGATGCCCTACAATATCATATGATTTGACCTCTGTACCATCATCCAGGACAATATCTTCACCGGCTTTTAGTGCCTTATATTGCTCATCTTCAGTGATGCCTATTTCTTCAGCTTTTTCTGCATCAACTTTGCCGGGACGGTCTTTTTCCTGAAACCGATATCCAAGGCAAAAAGATGTGTGATTCAAAGGACGAGCCTCTACATAATATTCATCAGCGTCCACAACCCGCTCTGATTCAATATCTTCTGACACTTCCACATATTTAATCTCATAGTTGAGATCGATATTCGCAAAGTCGAAATTAAACTCGATAAATTTCTGCAGCCCTTCCGGTCCTATCAGTGTAATCGGTTTATCTCTTCGCTG
Source organism: uncultured Rhodohalobacter sp. (assembly GCA_964625635.1). Lineage (GTDB taxonomy): Bacteria > Bacteroidota > Rhodothermia > Balneolales > Balneolaceae > SW132. The sequence goes on along the minus strand of CAZVEP010000007.1, from coordinate 29,113 downwards.
CAGCTGTAGTGTGGCCAGCAGGCCTAAAAGCCCGGCATAGTGATCTACGTCAAAGTGAGAAATGAAGATGTTTTCAATTTTTGAGCGTTTAAGCCCGGCTTGTAACATCCGCATTTGTGCATTTTCGCCACAGTCAAAAAGGTGGACATCTCCTTCACGCCATAGTGCGACTGAGGAAAGGTGACGAGTGGCCGTGGGCGTAGCAGATGCGACTCCTAAAGGTACAATGATCATGTTATTATCTCCCGTAGTGTTTTGGGTGCCTGCCGTTCAAGCAGGATGAACCCTATTCATTTTTAGTTTAAATTTCTGCTAATTGTTCTTCGAGCAGTTGTTTTTGATACATACGTGCATATCGGCCTTCCAGCGATAGCAGTTTCTCATGAGAACCTTGTTCAATGATGGAACCATCTTCAAGGTAAAAAATAATGTTTGCGTTCTTTACAGTTGATATACGATGTGAAATCATTATTGTTGTATTATCAGAGCGTTGCTCACGAAGGTGACTAAGTATTTCATCTTCTGTCTTTGTGTCAACAGCACTCAGCGAATCATCTAATATAATGATAGCAGGGTCTTTAATAAGTGCTCTCGCAATAGCGGTTCTTTGTTTTTGCCCACCCGAAAGAGTTATGCCACGTTCACCTACTATTGTCTCAAATTTTTTCTCAAATTCCAAAATATTTTGAAGAACATTTGCCTTTTCTGCTGCATTTTCAATTTGCTTCATCGTGGCATCTTCAACACCAAAGGCAATATTTTCTTTTATTGTAGTGGAGAAAAGGAATGTTTCCTGAGGAATATACCCTATCCCTCTTCTCAATGCAGAGGTTGACCACTCTTTTACGTCCACCCCATCGATTTTAACCACACCGCTCGTAGCATCAAATAAACGAGGTATAAGATTAACGAGCGTTGTTTTACCTGAACCCGTTCTTCCAACAAACGCTACAGTCATACCTTTTTTAACTTTGAACGAAACATCACTTAGAGCTTTCTCATTAGCACCGGGATATCTGAAGTCTACATTTTCAAATTCAATCGATCCTTCAACCGACTTACTGAGCATGTCTTTGTCATTGACGTCTTTAATCTGAATCGGTTCGGTTAGCACATTATCAACTCGCTTCCAGGAAGCAAGGGATTTTTGAAATGTGTTTACAGTATAACCCAGCGAAGCAACTGGCCATGTCAGATAAGCGACGTATATAACAAATTCGGCAATATTTCCTATGGTAATGGTATCGTTGATAACCATCATGCCACCCCGCCAGATAACTATCACAACTGATACGCCAATAAGCAGGTTCAGTGTAGGATGAAACAGAGATTCAACCAGGTCAAGCTTAAGTTTTTTGGTTCTGTAAAGCTCACTCTCTTTTTCAAATATTTTCTGCTTGTACTCTTCCCTGTTAAATGCTTTAATCAATCGTATGCTGGTAAATGCCTCCTGCGCCGTGCCTGCAATGTCGGAGTACTTTTCTTGAATAATCGTCTGATACTTGTTGATGTATCCACTTACCCAATATGCAAATGCGGAGAGAAAAGGAAGCGGCAGCAGTGCCCACATTGTAAGTTCAGGATTCACAATAATCATCATTGTGATAATAAAACCGGCCCTGGTAATTGTATTGATAGTGTACATCACTACCGGCCCGAAATACTCACGAACGCGCGAGATATCTTCTGTCGCACGAACATAAATTTCGCCTGATTTATTTGACTCAAAATAGCGCTGCGGGAGCTTTAAGAGCTTATCCAGAACTCTATTGCGGATATCAAACTCAACATGCCGGGATCCGACGATGAGTGTCTGCCGGGTGGCAAAAAGAAGTATCCCGTACATTGCTACAGTACCTATCAAAAGAAGTGAATTCCAGGCAAGTATTTCACCAGCCTCACTTGAAAACAAAATTTCAAAGATTGACGAATACTGCTGGTCGTAGTCCTGTCCAAGTCTTTCAACTTCGTCCATGGTCCGCCTGATGAAGACCGGGATCCATATAAGAAAGAAATTAGACGCCGTCAGAAAGAGTGCACCAAGGATAAATTTACCCTTGTACTTTTTAATGTAGGCGTTAAGTTTTTGGAGAGGTTCCACGTAAATTATTTATTAGAACACATTGTCTCTTGATTCAACTAATCTGTGTTTCTGTTCATTCCAGAATTAGTCGCTATATTTTTCTGTCCATTTTTTTGCAAGGTTTAGCCCTGAACAATAGGCATCGTCAACCGTAGTTCCCCTGAAGTAATCTCCGATGAGTGCAAGCGGTGCATCTTCGAATTCAAGTTCCATGTAGGGATGATCCAGTGCTTTGCTGGCACGGCTGTACTTCCAGTAGTGCAGGTGACTCCATTGTGGTGCTGACGCCCATCCACCAATCACGGTAGCCAGGTTATCAAGTATTTCACGAGTAATGATTTCATCATCTTTGCCCCGAAGAAAACGAGTGAAACCGGGTGTCGCCTGTACTACAAGCGAGCATTCCTGGTCGAATGACTTTTTAGTCGCTTCATTGGAAATAAACTCGAGCGCCGTATTTTTGCATATCACTCCTTCCCATGATGGCAGTTCACGATCACCATAACCAGCCATCAACGAGTAACTTGGAGTATAATACACATCGTCAATTTCACGAATGATTTTGAGCGAATTGACCTCGTCAGTTGCTGTTTGAAGTATTCCATATGCCTGCGGTGCCGGAGTGGCAATGATAACAGCATCTGCTTCGAAAGTACTGCCGCCCGTAAGGTTGATCATCCACGAGCGTTTCTTTCGGCGATGAGAGCCAATATAAGTGAGGCCGCCCGCTTTGGTTTCAGTTTTTACATCAACCCAACGGCTCAGATATTTGCCAATAGTGTTCATCCCTTTTACCGCTGTAAAGGATGCCACGTTGGGATTATTTGGATTCTTTGTGTAGAACCTTTCACCATCGTAAAGGGCAATTTTATCGCCCCAACGCTTCACCAGGCCTTTTTCCATAAGCTCAGCTGTAAACTTCTGAAAATAAGTTGACTCAGGAGTAAAATAAGACAGGCCGTGATCCATTTTAGCGGATTGATTTTCCCCCGCATAGCGTGTGGCCATCCGCCCGCCAAATCCTTTGCTCTTCTCGAGTATTGTCACTTCATGCCCCTGCTTAGCAAGGTATCGGCCGGCGGTCAATCCGGCTAGTCCCGCACCAATAATTCCAATAACCATAAACTCAGTATTCTCTATTTCCAGAAATCATGTACCCAAAGGTAATGAACTCATACCTATGCTGCCTAACCTTTTTGAGTTAAAATACGTGATGTTAGCTTTCGTAAATTGTGACTACAGGCTCAGCAGCGTCTTTATCCAGTAGAGCCGGCCAGTAAGCAACTACATCACTCGCTTTTGGTCTGCCACCGGCAAAACCGGTAACACCACTGGGGCCTGTAAGGATAAGTGGGGCAATTTCTTTTCCAAATCTGTTTAGCTGGTCTTTTGATTTTCCGTGGACAGAAATCCGAAGCTGCACCTCGTTGATTTCATCGGCGGATCGGTTGATATCAGAGGGATCTTCACTACAGGCATTCAATCCGACCAGTTCTGTATTCGTCTCGGTAAATTTAATTCCAAGATTTTCAGCTCGCTTAAACAAAATATCGGCTGCCGTTTTAGCTTTTTTTACCGCATCCGGCCAGCTGTAAACAAGTGTAGACGAGAGCTTGTAACCGTCATTATAGCTGGCAGATACTTTGTAAGTAGGTGTGGCTTCGCGCCCTTTTATTCCAAAAACTTTCACGCGATTATTGCCATCTTGTTCAAGCTGTACAGACGTAAAGTCAGCAATGCAGTCCGGCGTAATATATTCAGCAGGATTACCTATTTCATACATTAGCTGCTCTTTAACCGTCATTTCGGACACAAGCCCCCCTGTTCCCTCATGTTTTGTAACATGAAACGAACCATCCGGCCTTGCTTCTATAATAGGGAATCCGATATTAACCAGATCAGGCACCATCTCCCAATCGGTAAAGTTTCCACCTGATACTTGTCCCCCACATTCAATAATGTGCCCGGCAATGGTTCCTGCCGACATCTTATTATAATCATTTGGGTCCCACTCAAATTCATAGATCATAGGGGCAAGCGTAAGGCCGGTATCTGTTACACGACCGGTGATAACCACATCGGCACCCTCACGAAGTGCTTCTACAATCGGTGCTGATCCAAAATAAATATTGGCACTCAGCAGATCATCTTTTACCGAAGAGATTGGTTCCCCGGTTTCCATATTATCCAGACTGTGACCGCCTGATATCAAATTATCCAATGTGGGAAGGATATCATCGCCATCAACCACAGCAATCTTGAGTCCCTCCACCCCATTCTCTTTCGCGAGTTTAAGGATGGCGTCTTTACAGGCTCTTGGATTCACTCCGCCTGCATTTGAAATGACTTTCACGCCCCGTTCTTTAATATCTGTAAATATGGCCCCCACCACATCTACAAAATCCCGGGCGTATCCGTAATTTTCATTTCGCATTCTCTGTTTTTGCATGATTGACATGGTTACCTCCGCCAGGTAATCCATAACGAGGTAATCAATGTGTCCCTGCTTTACCTGTCGAACCGGAGCTTCCGGTAAATCTCCCCAAAATCCCTGGCCCGATGCAATTCTGATCTGTTTTTTCACGATAATATATAATTCTGTTTATTCTTCTATTTTATTAAAATACCCTTTTCAAATATCTATACTCAAATTTTATACCTGCATCACACCTGTTTTAAACTCACCAATATCCGGGTTATGATTAGCATCAGTAATCGCCCTGGAGATTTTCATGCGCGTATCTGCCGGATTTATGATCCCATCAACCCAGAGCCTGGCAGCCGCATAACGAACATCCGTTTGTTTATCATAGCGGCTTTTGATTTTTTCCAGGAGGTCATTTCTGTCTTCATCACTTATTTCCTTCCCTTTCTTTTCAAGCGATGACACTTTAATCTGAGTGAGAACTTTGGCTGCCTGAGTTCCGCCCATCACCGCGATTTGCGCCGTTGGCCATGCATAAATAAATCGGGGATCATAGGCTTTCCCGCACATGGCATAATTACCTGCTCCATAGCTGTTACCGGTAATGATTGTAATTTTTGGCACCGTGGAATTTGCAACAGCATTTACCATCTTCGCCCCATCTTTAATGATACCACCATGTTCGCTGCGTTTGCCAATCATGAATCCGGTAACATCCTGAAGAAAAATAATCGGGATTTTCTTCTGATTACAGTTCATAATAAAGCGCGCTGCCTTATCTGCACTGTCTGAGTAAATCACCCCGCCGATTTGCATCTCACCCTGCTTGCTTTTAACTACCGTGCGCTGATTTGCTACGATGCCTACACTCCATCCATCAATTCGTGCATACCCTGTAACGATCGTCTGACCATACCCTTTCTTATACTCCACGAAAGTTTCTGCATCTATCAGTCCTTTAATAACATTGTGCACATCATAAGGACGATTTCTATCCTTCGGGAAATCCTTCACCATTTCTTCTGTGTCAAGTTCAGGCTCAATAGAATCATGCCGGGTGAAACCTGCCGTTTCAGATGGGCCAAGATTTTTCACAAGACGACGGATCGTCTGAAGGCACTCGGTATCATCTTTCATCTTATAGTCTGTAACCCCGCTTATCTCAGAATGAGTGGTTGCCCCGCCAAGTGTTTCGTTGTCCACTTCTTCACCAATAGCGGCCTTCACAAGGTAGCTGCCGGCCAGAAAAACGCTTCCAGTGCCATCTACAATCAAAGCTTCATCACTCATAATAGGCAGATATGCACCGCCCGCCACACAGCTTCCCATAATTGCGGCAATTTGCGGTATTCCTTTTGCACTGATAACCGCATTATTTCTGAATATACGTCCAAAGTGTTCTTTATCTGGAAAAATTTCATCCTGCATGGGCAAATAGACACCAGCTGAATCAACCAGGTATATAATCGGCAGATGATTCTCTATAGCTATTTCCTGAGCACGCAGATTCTTCTTGGCTGTCATGGGAAACCAGGCTCCGGCTTTTACCGTGGCGTCGTTGGCGACAAGCATACACCGGCGCCCCTGAACAAATCCAATTCCGGCAACTACTCCTGCTGACGGACATCCGCCCTCTTTTTCATACATCTGGTAGGCAGCCCAAAGTCCGATTTCATCAAAATCAGTGTCTTCGTCCAGCAAAAAGTCGACTCGCTCCCTTGCGGTCATCTTTCCTTTTTTATGTTCTTTTTCAATCCGCGCCGAACCACCGCCAAGTTTTATCTCTGCCTCAGTCTTGCGCATTGAATCCATCAAACTGCTATGCCAATTATTGCTCATTCCGATTTATTTATACTTAATTTAGGTTCTTTAATAATACCTGATAAATTTCAGACGTTTGAAGATACAACAATGATCGATCTTCATTAAATCAAAAACTACTGATTAAGTCATTCATTACAAATGAAACATCTACAGATTGCAATTGCTGTCATTCTAATGCTCATTCCCATGTTGTCAGAAGCCCAGAGACAAGCTACCCCCTATGAGGCTTTAATTCAGCGAAGTGACCAGCCAAACGCCTATATAACAGACGTATTGCTCCCGACTGAGGACGGTGCAGTAGTAGGCGCACTTTTTCGTCTCGACTACGATCTGATCCCATTTCTCAGGATTCGGCCCGATATGGAAGACACTCCGGAGGGAGCTCAATATTTTGCCCCGGTTGAAATGGGCATCGAAATTTACGAAGGCAGTGTAAACACATCCCGCCGTAACCAGCCAAATAATATGACGTCCGTTTTCAGAGACAGCTATCTTGATACGGTTTATGTGTCGTCTTTTGAGCAAACCCGGTCCAGGCTGCAGCATGTACAGGGAGTTTTGAGTGCAGAGCTCGACCCCGGCAGTTACAATTATGAACTTCAGCTGACTCGCGCGCAGTCAACTCAAAATCAATCGTCAACGCGCCGAAACATTCAAGTTTCTGAATACGATTCACTTTCGTCAGCCAGCATTTTACTGTTGAGTGATCACACCATAAATAACTCCGTCATATCAGGCACATTTTTGAACTACGGGGAAAACGTTCTTTATGGATCTGATTACAACTTGATGGTTACTCTTCCAAATGACGGTTCTGATGATTATTCCGTTGAAATTTATCGTATGCAAAGCGGCCGATCAGATGAAACTGTATCTGAATCCACTTTTGAACAAACAATCGACGCCGGCAGTATCGTAACGGGTAGCGACTATAACCTCATGCGTGATGAATCAGGAATAGTATTTTCAATAAACCGGTCGGATGCCGGCACTCGGTTTGGGTTTATATCCGTCCCGAATGCAGGTTTTGAAAATGCCAGATACCAGATCCAGGTAAAAGATTCAGAAGGCGAATTAATTGGTGAAAAAACAGTGAACTCCCGCTGGCTTGATATGCCTGTAAGCCTGCTTAATATTGACGTTGCTATCAACATGATGCGTTTTATTGTCAGCGAAAGTAAACTCGACCAGCTTCAGAGAGGATCATCTGCTGAAAAAGAGCAAAAGTTCCGGGAATATTGGGGACAGCGTGATCCTACACCCGATACCGAATTCAATGAGCTGATGACTGAGTATTATGAGCGCATTGACTATGCTTACAGAAACTTTACAACACCTCAAACACCCGGATACGAATCTGACCAGGGTCAGGCGTACATTCTTTATGGTCAGCCCGACAATATCGAACGCAGACTACCGACTGATCAGCCAACACAGGAAATTTGGGAGTATCCCAACCGAACTCTCGTTTTTGAAGCAACATCAGGCTTTGGTGATTTCGTATTGGTATCAGAGCGACAATAGATTTGCAGTGAAAGTTTAGATGAGTATTTTAGTCTTATGCCAGAAAAAATTGCCATAAGTATGGGGGATCCCAATGGGATTGGCCCCGAAATCATACTGAAAACTTTGTTAAGGTCCGATCTTACAGATACTATCCCGGTTATCTACGGACGTGATGATATATTTCAGGAGACACTCTCGGTTCTTAACGATACCCGGTCACTAAAAGTAATTGACTCAGCACTAGATGCCAGACCCGGGCACATAAACCTGGTACCCTGTATTGATTCCTCAGGCTCTAATCTGTCTGTGGGGTCAATTTCTGCCGAAGGCGGACTTGCATCAATGAAAGCTGTTGAAGCAGGAATTGACGCATGCCTTTCCGGAGAAGCATCCGCACTGGTAACTGCCCCTATTTCCAAAGAGGCTATTACATTAGCTGGATACGATGTGCCCGGCCATACAGAATTTCTAATGGAAAAGACGTCATCAAACCAGGTTTTAATGATGCTTGTAAGTGATGCTTTCAGGGTGGCTCTTGCAACGATTCACATCCCTGTTCGGGAAATCGCGGGCACACTCACAAATGATTTACTTACCACCCGGCTTTCTCTACTTCAACAGTCGCTGAGACAGGATTTTGGTATATCAAAGCCGAAAATTGCCGTACTTGGACTTAACCCCCATGGAGGAGATGGTGGTGTCATTGGTCGCGAAGAGATCGAACTGATACAGCCAGTCATTAAACAAATGAATGAACATTCTTCCAATCTCCATGGTCCATTTGCTGCAGATGCTTTTTTTGGAAAATCAATGCAGGATGAATTTGACGCTGTTTTTGCAATGTATCACGACCAGGGGTTAATCCCTTTTAAAGCACTCACATTTGGACGCGGAGTCAATGTTACTGCAGGCCTTCCAATAATCAGAACATCACCTGATCATGGAACTGCTTTTGATATTGCCGGTAAGAACAAGGCGGATTCCGGGTCATTTGCCGCTGCATACCGGCTTGCTTCCAGTCTTGCTGACCAAAAAAAATCACAGACAACCAGCCATTGAATAATTCACAACCCCATACAAAAGTTAGCCGATCCTACTCTGTTCTCGCTGAGATTTATGATGCTGTAATGAAAGACGTAGATTACGAGGCATGGACCGATTATATCGATGAGATCATCATGATGCATCATCATGAAGCACGGGATGTTCTCGAACTTGCTTGTGGAACCGGAACAATGGCTCTATCCATGGAAGAGCTGGGATATTATAATATTACCGCTACTGATCTATCTCCGGATATGATTCAAAAAGCCAAAATTAAAGCCAAAAAAGCTGATTCCGATGTTCATTTTCAGACTCTTGATTTTTTGGACATTGACCTGAACAAATCGTTTGACGCTGTGTTTATGGTTTTTGACAGCCTTAATTATCTTCACAGCAAAGAAGATATTGCAACACTGCATGCACAGGTTTATGATATACTCAATCCCGGCGGTATATTTATATACGATTTTACCACACCACGAAACTCAAAGAAAGCAATCCGGTATCTAAATGATGAGCAGGATACTATTGAAAATAGTTATACATATTACCGCTCAAGTCAGTATGATGAAAAAAACCGTATTCATACCAATACATTCGACATTAAAAAAATAAATGAACCAGCTTCTTCAGCACCTTCCGTGTTCAGGGAAGAGCATCAACAGAAAATTTATACCATGAACGATATTATGCCGATTGTTAAGGAATCCCCTTTCAGATTGTTAAAAGCATACGACGGGTTTGAACTCAAGCCTGCACATAAACGAAGCCTGCGAATTACAATGGTGTTAAGATGACCGGAAACAGTGTAATTGAACTCCATAATGTATCGGTAGGATTTAACGGGGCTAATGTTCTTGAAGGTGTGAATTTTTCACTTGATGTGGGCGAGTTTTGTTATGTGATTGGGAAAACAGGTGCAGGTAAAAGTTCATTTCTTAAACTGCTATACAGAGATCTGCTCCCGAACAAAGGTGTTGTACAAGTTGCCAATTACAATGTATCGGAACTCAAAGATAAAAAAGTCCCCTTTCTAAGGCGGCGTTTGGGTATCGTATTCCAGGATTTTCAGCTGCTGCCCGATCGTGATGTATACGAAAATGTAGCCTTTGCCTTACGCGTAACCGGCCAGAAGAAACGATATATAAAAAAGAGAGTTCTTGAGGTACTGGGGCTTGTAGGATTAAGCCACAAACGCAAAGCGATGCCCGATGATCTTTCAGGAGGAGAACAGCAACGTGTGGTGATTGCCCGTGCCCTGGCCAACGAACCCCGTATTCTTCTTGCAGATGAACCAACAGGAAATCTCGACCCTGATGTGAGCGCTGAAATTATGGAACTGCTGAAAACAATCAACAACCGGGGCATGTCGGTGCTGATGGTGACACACGATTACGAGGTTGTGCGACGGTTTCCTTTCCGTACGGTTCAAATTAAAGACGGGAAGCTTGAAGATATAAAAGTTGTGTAGTAAAAAATTGAGATGGGCAAACAGGCATTATAATTCCTGAATATTCTCACAACTATCTATAAAAAAGCAAGAGGCCCGGCTTTCAACCGGACCTCTCTAACTACGTTGGCTTTCGGGGTACAACTCTTATCGAGTTATAACATTTGATCTAACGAATAGATCTCTAATTTGTTCCATGCAAATTGAGAAATTTTTCGATTTCACTCGATGCTTTTGACACCAGTAGGTTACGGATCAATGCTTCCATCAAAAAGTCTAAATATCTTTTCTTACTTGTTGATTTGAACCCTTTTGGATCAAAACAACTTTCAAACCAAGTAGGTAGAACGAGCCTTTAAGATTGAGCTTTCAACTTGTTTGTTCTCAGCATAAAGGTCATATTTAGAATCTACGTTTTATCTACATTCTAAAATTATAACAGATAGAGCCCATGCCTTCAGATCAACGTCATCTGGATCTTTCAAATCTGCAAAAAACTATTCTTGGATGGCTAAAAAAAAGGTTAGACACCGATAATTTTGAAAGGTTAAATAGTTCCTTTGAATCTATCAGGCAGGATGCACAAGACTGGGAAGTCTTTTCGTCCTTCAGCCTTGCATCACGTTATTCAGGTAAAGAACCGCTTGATCTCTCAGATGATGAAGAATCGAATGCTGAATCTCTCCGGACAGGATGGAGTCCTTCTTATTGGTCAATGGATCAGCTTGCAAGGACTCTTTTGCTGCTTGGACTAGCTGAAAGAGATAAACAGGAGTTCCTTGACAAGCTGGATAAGCTTTTTGTATCTGCCGATCTTGGGGAAAACATCGCACTCTACAAATCCCTGCCGGTTCTGCCCTACCCCGATAACCTGGCCGATCGTGCAGCGGAAGGTATTCGAACAAACATCACAGATGTTTTTAACGCAGTTGCGCTTCGCAATCCTTTTCCTGCCGACTTTTTTGATGAAGATGCCTGGAACCAGGTTATTCTCAAGTCGCTGTTTATTGGCAGTCCGGTCTATCTTATTCAGGGGGTTGATAAACGTCGCAATGAGTCTCTTGCCCGCATGCTCGTTGAATATGCGCACGAACGGTGGTCAGCCGGCCGTGAAGTGTCACCTGAACTTTGGCGATCTGTGGGTCCGTTTATCGATGAAGCCATCGTTATCGATATTGAAAAAGAACTAACCCATTCTGACAAACTTCACCGCCATGCTGCCGTACTTTCACTCATGGAGTCGCCATCAGAAGCAGCTTCAAAGAAACTGAAAAACTATTCTGATTTGGTTAAAGAAGTCGAATCCTCTGGTATCGGTTGGCAATATATTGGCGAGGCCGTTTATGAAGCATGATGATATCTTTTCATATTAAGAATTAATACTTACATCTTTTTCAGAAATATTATCCAATAATAACATATTAAAAATCAGTTATGAGCTTTGATGACATGATATTTATTGACCCTCACGTTCACATGATTTCCCGAACCACAGATGATTATAAGGCGATGCATAATGCCGGTGTAGTTGCTGTAATAGAACCTGCTTTCTGGATTGGTCAGCCAAGGACAAGTGCAGGCGCTATGCTCGACTATTTTAGTATGATTGTTGGCTGGGAACGCTTCAGAGCCAGTCAGTTTGGCGTTCAGCACTACTGTACGATCGGGTTAAACTCTAAAGAAGCAAATAATCAAGCTCTTGCCGAAGCAACAATGGATCTCATACCAAGATATGCAAGCAAAGAAGGTGTTGTAGCCATTGGTGAGATCGGTTTTGATGATATGACAGAACTAGAGGAAAAGTACTTTAATCTGCAGCTCGACCTGGCCAAGAAGCTCGATATGCTGGTTTTGGTTCATACACCTCACAGGAATAAGAAAGAAGGCACGCTGAGAAGCATGGATATCTGTGAAGAGCATGGCCTCGATCCTTCAAAAGTGATTATTGATCATAATAACGAAGAAACCGTAAAGGATGTCCTCGACCGCGGTTACTGGACCGCTTTTACCATTTATCCTGGCACAAAGATGGGAAATGAGCGAATGGTGGATATAGTGAAGCAATATGGTACGAAACGTATTTTTATTGACAGTGCCGCTGACTGGGGACATAGCGATCCACTGGGCGTACCTAAAACAGCCAAACTGATGCTTCAGCGCGGGATCTCAGAGGAAGATGTAAAAAAAGTCTGCTATCAAAATGCGCTTGATGCTTACAAACAGAGCGGACAGATTAAAGAAGATGACTGGCTTAAAAGGCCGAAAATCGATCAGCGTCAGACGTTCAGTGGAAACACCGTCCTCAGGGGAGGTCATAAACCATTTGTGGAGGGCAAAGACTTTGCTGATGATGATATTATTATTGAATAAGTTTGAAATCACACAACTTGACAGCACCTACCGGATCTGTCAGCGTTGCGGCAAGCATATTATAAGCGTGATATGTATCAAGCATCAAAAGCCTTAAACCCAGACGCTTACAGAACACGGAAAAGCACCGTGATGCTGTCAGGTCTGAATCAAACAACACATTGAAATCTAATTTATCCGTTACTATACGTGCATCTCTTGAATTGATGCGGCCCGCAAATATCGTTACTGCTTTTGCGGATATTTTAGCGGGGGCATCTGCTGCAGCCGGGACAATAATGGTTTTTGATGAGATCGGTTTTTTAACACAGCCTTCTCTCTACTGGCTTCTAATATCTACATTTGGATTGTACGGCGGGGGCATTGTTTTCAATGACGTATTTGATGCCGACCTTGACAAAAAAGAACGTCCCGAACGGGCCATACCCAGCGGACGTGTTTCGAAACTGTACGCTTCAATACTTGGTATACTTCTGTTTTGCATTGGCATTATTTCAGCATTTTGGGTTAATACAACTGCAGGATTGCTGGCAACAGGAATTACTTTTGGGGCATTGGTATACGATTCTTTTGCCAAGCATCACATAGCGTTTGGCCCATTGGTGATGGGGAGCTGCCGTGGTGGAAATTTACTTTTAGGGGCAGCCATCATTCCGGCATCTCTTTCCTATCTTTGGCCGCTTGCGTTCTTACCAGTTGTTTATATTGCATCCATTACCCTGATAAGTCGAGGTGAAGTTCATGGTGGTTCTAAGAGAACCAGTATTCTTGCCACGTCTTTTGTCGGGTTGGTGACCTCCGTACTGCTGCTTCTTTCTTTTTTAGATGTATATACATTAGTAACCGCACTGCCATTTGCTATTTTATTTGGGGTGATGGTACTTCCTGCGTTTGTTTCAGCAGCATCTGACCCGGTTTCTGGTAAAATTATGACGGCCGTTAAACGTGGCGTTATATCACTGATCATTCTGAATAGTGCACTTGCAGCGGGCTTTGCCGGTCTCATTCCGGGGCTAATTGTTTTAGCTTTACTGCCTCTCTCCTTTTTGTTTTCAAAGGTATTTGCGGTTACTTGATAATGCACAGCCACAGACTTCCCCTAATCATCTGAGTTGTTTCAGCGCAATTACTATATTGAATTGGTCAGCATAATTTTCAGTGAAACCGAAACTCTAACCGTCAACCGCAGATCTATGACATCAATCAAATGGGGTATTTTGAGTACTGCAAAAATCGGTAGAAGCCAACTGATTCCTGCCATACAGTCCAGCAAGAATGGAGTCGTTCACGCCATTGCATCAAGAGATTCTGACAAAGCTCGTAAAATTGCTGAAGAGTTAGATATTCCAGTTTCCTATGGAAGCTATGAGAAGCTGTTGGAAGATGACTCAATCGATGTAATCTATAATCCGCTGCCCAATCATTTACACGTGCCCTGGACGATAAAAGCCATGGAAGCAGGAAAACATGTGCTCTGTGAAAAGCCAATTGCACTGGATGCGGATGAAGCCAGCGCTTTACTTGAAAAAACTGAGGCATTTCCCGACATCAAAGTGATGGAGGCATTCATGTACCGTTTTCATCCCCAATGGATTCAGGCAAAAGAGTGGGTAGATCAGCAGGAGATCGGTACTTTACAATCTATTCAGTCACTATTCTCCTACTATAATGACGATCCTGATAACATCAGAAACCGCCCCAATATGGGAGGTGGCGGCCTGATGGATATTGGATGCTATTGCATTTCACTATCGAGGTTCCTGTTAAGTAATGAACCGGATACCGTCTTCGGAGAGATTGATATTGATCCGGATTTTGGTGTCGACAGAAAAGCTTCCGGCATTCTGACCTTCGGTGACGTGACCTCCACCTTCACCTGTTCTACCCGGATGCAAAACTATCAGAAAGTGCTCATATTTGGAACTGACGGTTTGATTGAGATCGAAATTCCGTTTAATGCACCGGCCAACAAACCAGTCAATCTATACCTGACTAAAAACGGTGATCGTGAATCAGTCTCAATTCCTGCCGCAGATCAGTATCAGCTTCAGGTAGATTCCTTTTGCAAAGCGATACTAAATGATACGCCAGTACCTACTCCACTTGAAGATGCTGTTGCCAATATGAAGGTAATTGACGCTATATTTGAAAGCGGGAATAATCAAGCTGTAATAAAACTATAAGTAAAGAAGCTGAATCCGGCAGACTGCAAGCTGTTTATAATTAAACCAATTAGTTAAGGTCTAAAAAATGGAACCCCTAGCCGTAGTCAACCGGCACAATTTTTAAACATGTTTTGGAGTAAAAAATGCGTATCAGTGACTTTCTATTTCGGCCTCACCCTCATCATCCGTTGATCCCTCAAGCGAAACCATAAACTCAACCAGATCCCGAAGTTGTCGTCTGGTCAGTAAATCACCCATTGCCGGCATAGACGAAGGGGTGGTTTCAGCTGATGTTATCATGGATTTCTGAATCCTTTGATTATCTCCATCTACTGAAAGCACATAGTAAGCGTCCGTCTCCCCTAAAATTGCTCCACGTACAGTATCACCAGACGATAATGTAACAGTTAGCACTCCATAACCGGGGGCTATACGAGCTGACGGTGCGACCATCGACTCAAGAAGTGTCTCACGCGTGAGCCGGCTACCAATTGACGTTAGCTCAGGGCCAATTTCTCCCCCGCTTCCGTCAACAGCATGGCATCGAATACATTGTGCTGCTGCGTTATTATAAAAGATTCTTGCACCTTCACCGGCATTTCCGCCTCTCAGAGCAGATCGGTATTCAGCAAGAGCCCCGTCAGACGATTTTGAATCCACATATTCATTCAGTTGTTCTTTTAATCGATCTGATCCAGATTTTTCGACTGTTTCAATCAGTTCTACATGGACGCCCAAAGGCAGGTCGCCATCCGCCATTTTCGAAATTTGTTCGCCTAAAAAGCGTTGGGCTGATTCACTTTCCAGATTAGCAAATGCAGCTATGGCTGACTGTCTTTCCTGTAAAGATTCGCCATTGAATGCATCAATCAAAAGAGTAGCTGCGGTATTGTCGCTGATTGCAAGATCCGGGATCATTCCAATTGCGGTCATTCTAACGGTTTCATTATAATCAGAAAGCGCAATTTCAACGGCATCGTCAATATTTTCGTAGCCAAGCGTTTGCAAACCCTCTAAAGCAACAGACCTGACTTCCGGTGAATTTCCCTCACTTACTAAAGCATATATACGATCCACTGTCTCTGTTATTCCCAGTTCAGCAGATGTTTTAATGGCCGCAATTTTAATGTTTGATGAGGGGTCGATAAGCAGTTGATCAGCAACTATCGCCATAGCCTCGCGCGCTTCTGATGCCTCATTTTGAATTTGCCCGCGGTGCCGACCTGTTACTCGGTCAAATATGGATGGGTTTTCCCAATGCATGAGTGTTCTCAAAGCTTCTACTCTCATCTGTTCACTATACTCAGAATCAGCAGAAAAACGAGCCAGTCTTTGTGCTTCATCTGCTGTGCCAACATAGAGATTGGCATTGATGATTCTTCTCATCAACGCTTCGTTTGTAAATGGTGGGTTATCAAGCAGGGAAGCAAGCGGCTGCATGGCATCATCTACAAACGCATCGTCACTTATAGCCCTGGCCGCATTAGTGACGACAAATTCACTATTGTCGTTCAGATAACGAGCCGAACCAGGATGTTCCAGCCTTTTTAACGCAACTACAGCCGCTGTTCTCACAGCTTCAGATGGATGATCTGCCAGCCCGGAAAGCGCTTCCCCATCTTCAAATCTTGAAAGTGCAATAGCGCCCGCATGTCTCAAATATACATCCTCGTCATTGTTCTCTTCAAGCATTTTCACCACCTGATCGAAAGCCTTCCAATAGCTCATGCGCCCAAGAGCCTCTGTTGCAAAGAACCTGACTCTCGGGTGCGAGTCTTTAAGCAGTTCAGAAACAGACTCTGCTGCAGGAGTGTAGCGGACATCACCGAGCCATTTTGCGGCCTGTGAGCGAATTTCATGATCTGGATCGTCCAAAAGTGTTATCAATGGTGCAACTGCATCAGCGTCGCTTCTTCCCATTTGAGCCAATCCCCAAATACCGTGAATCCTGGCCAGTTGCTCATTACCGTCAGCAATCGCTCTTTCCAATGTGGAGGTATCTCCTCGATTTGCAAGCTCAAATTGCGCTTTTTGTCTTATCCTCATATCGTCATGACCAAGATATTCAAATAACTGATCAGAGCTCTGATCAGTGAAAGAGGCTTCAAGAAGTTGCTTCGTCTGGATGCGGGCTTCAGAATCAGTATTTTCGACATCATCAAGTTTCCAAATTCTCCCCTGATTTTTTTGGCCCCAACCTCGTATCCAGTCGGTCATATACAAGGCTCCATCCGGACCAAAATCCAGACCAACTGCCAGGACACCATTCAGAGCTTCCTGATTAGTTGCAAGTTCATATGATGCTCCATTTTCTTCAAGCGTGAAGGCATAAATGTTGGAATACTCGGCGGAGCCTCTGAATGACATCACAAAAAAGTGGTTTTCCCACTGGTCGTTTAGTGCAGTGCCGGGATTGTACGACATACCAGCAGGGCCCGCATAATATTCAGAAAGTGGCGGAAGAACGTGAGCAGCCTGTCCCTCCCATCGCGGCCTGAAGTAATTTTCATCCATCCACACTTTATAATCGTTGTTTTTATCATCCGTGTACTTGCCAAATTGCCAGTTGGTACGCCAGCCACTATCTGATCCATTCACCAGGTAGACAAGCCTCTCAAACTCTCCATCATGATCACCATCGTTGTCAACAGTAATGAGGTTTCCATATTTATCAAATACAAATTCATGGGTGTTTCGTACACCGGCGGCATACACTTCAAAGTTGGTGCCATCGGTTTCTGATCGAAGAATTGCCCCCTGATTTGGATAA
Organism: uncultured Rhodohalobacter sp.; assembly: GCA_964625635.1. Taxonomy (GTDB): domain Bacteria; phylum Bacteroidota; class Rhodothermia; order Balneolales; family Balneolaceae; genus SW132. The sequence continues at coordinate 11,476 of CAZVEP010000007.1, read as the reverse complement.
TGCCAGGTTTTCCCTTCTTTGTCTTTTACACTGAAACCCATATCGCCAATACTCCAATAGATCCGGCCGCCGGGTCCTACCGTGGCTCCCGACATCCCGTGGCCACTAAAACCGACGTGAACATTGTATCCATGGCTGATGGATTCTTTCCAATCACTTATACCATCATTGTCCGTATCAGTTGTTCTCCACATATCCGGCCCAACACCCACAAATACATCTCCATTGTGATTCAATACTGTGCCGGCAACATCCGTTACTTCGTCATTAAAATCCCGAATGTATAGTTCGGCACGATCTGCCATTCCATTACCCGAGGAGTCTTTTAAAACCCATACCTCCTCCTGGATGACTCTTAAATCCCGCCAATCATGCCGGCCGTCATCATTATGGTCCCAAAGCCAATCATTTTCATCACTTTTATTCAAAGCAAACTCCTCCCTTAAAAACTGCCGCCTGTCTTCAACGGTTTCCCAGGTCATAGATGCAGTAAGCCAGCTGCTGTCAACACCTCTGATATCAAATTCTGAATTATTGCTTCTCGAGGTTACCGTCACCCAGGCGTTTCCACTATTATCCATATCAATTCCAATTGGATCCCCCAATAATTCTGTGGTAGCCCAGATGGAAACAGATAAGTCTTCGTGAGGTTTGGCGTCAGAATTCTCAATTGTTTGAGCAGCGGATAAGCTCGCCTGCTTATCAGAAACGCGCTTAATTTCCTGCTGCTGACCTTGCTCTTGACAGCTCGTAAGAATGGTAAAAATTGCCAGTAATATCGCAGTAGATCTCAAAAAGTAAAGATGCATCAGGTTTATGTAATTAAAAAAATGATTGATAAATAATAATAAATTGAAACTGTAATAAATACATAAAACAATGTTTATTCTTTCTCAATTACGTTCGTAATATTACTTGAAAAAAATCAGCTGATTATTCAATTTTACCAAAATTATTAAAGAAACATTTATCCTGAATCAATGCTTTTGATCTTAGTTGGCTGATCTATTTTTCTTATTCATAAATGATGTAAGTTTATTTAAGTTCAAACAGAGACTCACATTCTATAGTGATATGTTTGAAATACAGGTCTCTTAGAAAGGAAAATGTTATCTGAAAGCGTGCGCATTTACAGGCCTTACTTTCGTGTTGCACTTATTACTTGAACTCAGAATGCAATTTAAATACCGCTTACTCTTATTAGGCTCCATCTGTGTTATTTGTTTGGGCTTATATGGCTGCACGACGACTCGTCAGGTTCCGATTGAACAGGAGATTGTTCGAAAAAAACTCTTTATTGATATCAATGTTCAGAGCCCTTCTATGATCCAATATGACGGGAGATATTATCTCTTTCATTCAGGTTCCGGCATTTCTAATTGGGTTTCACGAGACAGGGTGAATTGGATACGTCTGAGTCCCGTATTTGATACACACCCTAATTGGGCATTACCTTATCTCAGAAGCTCCGATCAGGTAATGACAGCCCCGCGTATATCACGCATCAACAACCAATTGTATCTATTGTATACCGTACATGATTCAGACAGCCTTGGTACTGCTACTGGATTGGCTACCAACATGTCATTGCGTCCATCCGACCCCAATTATAAATGGGTCGATCGCGGAATCATATATCAGGCGCCAGGGGGTCAAGAGTTGCCCGGGATATCAAGTGCATCACTATTTGTCGACGATAGTGGAGTAAACTGGATTACGGCCGGAGTTGATGATCATCTGATAAATATTGCGCGGATTGATGAATTTGAAGACAAATCGATAGCCAAAACAGCTGACTATGACTGGCAAACCATCGCGTCCTCTGTTCCGTTAAGATCCAGTCTATCACAATCAAAATCTGAAATCAATTGTAATGATCTCAATGGAGATGATTCGTTATCAGCACAAACCAAACGGTTAAGTTCTCCGCAGCTATTGTCAAACGGGGATTATTATTACCTCTTTTTTACTCGCTGGTCTTGCGAGGATCAAGGACTTATCACCCCTTTTGTAAATGTTGGACGTTCTGAGAAAGTGAGAGGTCCCTACCGAGATAGCGACGGTCGGTTTTTAACTGACGGCGGGGGAACGGCGGTGATCCGGAATGACAGCCTAAAAAAAGAGATTGGTGAGAGTACTATTCTAACTGCCGAAGATTCTCACTTTCTGGTGAGTGAAACCGTCAGCCATGATAATAGTGAGCGTTCGATACTCGCAATTCTGGAGATATCATGGATAGATGGCTGGCCTGTAATTGATTTAGATCAGTAATTATATCCCTGATCTTATGCTACCCTCGATCTCGATGTCAGTGTCGATGTATCAGATACTATCTTTTTTTCGTGGTGATAATAATCGCCCCGCTGCTGGCAGTAAGTCCAAAACGTGCGGAGGCTTCGCTCCCTTTCAATACTTTGATTGACTCAATGAATTCAATCGGGATCAAACTTTCAATACGGTCATAATTATTTCCCGTTCGAACACCGTCAACCACAAATAAAGGGTCTGCATTCGAATTAAACGATGCATTACCTCGAATTCTCACCTGAGTTCTCCCATCGATTTTATGTACGCTTACCCCGCCTGCTCTGCGAAGATAATCTGCGAGGCTTAAAGACGAATCGTAAACCTCTATTACATTTGTATCAGGACTACTGTTGGCAGATGTACCTGATGAAGCACAATTACTCATGAATAAAAGTGTTACCGCAAAAACAGAATAGACTATAATTTTAAAATTCATGATTATCTCCGTTTCTAATTGATATCCCTGCCGTCAATCCAAGTGACTTCTGACATATAATTATATAACGACTTTTATCTGTCCTTTGGTGTAATTATTTCCATGTTGAAGTCAATCAGATGCTTTTCGTCAGAAAAAAATCAAATAAGCTACGGCATTCACTCAGTCTTTCCTGTTGTTTTATTGGCTATTTGTCGATTGTAGATGATAAAAAGCACCATAACAACGCCCCATTGAACAAAAACGGTGGCAACTGAAAAAGGACTCAACGGATTGTACCAAGTATCGGGGGCATAAACAGCGGCACTTAAATAAATCCACCACGCCAGCAGTGTAACCACCTGAACTGGTACCACATATTTGAGGATAAATGTCCACCATTTACCAAGCTGGAGTCCGGTGTCGTGGGTATTTACAATTGTTTTCCGGAATTTTTCCGGCCCGAATCCAATAACTGCGAACGACATGAAGCCACCTGAGACCATAAGTCCGACACCCCAGACGAAGTCCTGATTGGCAAAAAAATCAAGTGAAATTGCTGATGGAAGGCCAAATATAAATCCGGCCATACAAACCCCAATTGTTGCCCTTTTTCGTGTAACGCCCATATCAACAAATACTTTCGTAGCAAGTTCGATCATCGAAATCAGGGAACTGAACGCTGCGAACGTAAGACCGAGAAAAAACAGAATTGCGAATATCTGTCCGCCCGGCATGGAATCGAATAGCTGTGGCATCCACATAAATGTCAGGCCTGTAGAAGCAGGTCCGGAAGTCTGCATCACCTCAAGGATTTCTCCGTCAGTCATATCGGCTCCCAAAATGCCAAATACTGTGGAAAATATAATGACTGCAGCAACCAGCGAAACCATGTTATTTCCTATACCGGTTTGAAGCGCACTTACTGTGATGTTATCCTGCAGACGCATGTAGGCACCATAAGTGAGAATAAGTCCCCATGCAGCGCCTGTATCCCACGCATTCTGTGTAAGCGCCTCGAGCCAAATTTGTGGTTCACTCAATGTGCTCCAGTCCGGTGTAAACAGGTATGCTACTCCGGCACCGCTGCCCTCGAGTGTAAGTGCACGGATAAGAGAAATGATCAGTACCAAGAGCAATGACGGAATAAGAATCTTGTTCATTCTCTCAATGCTCTTAACCCCTTTCAGGATCACAAGGCCTCCAAGCGTAATCATAATAGCATGAAACAGTGAGGGAAATATCGAGCCCTGAAAACTTGTCCAAACCATATCTGCCTGCTCCACGCTTTGTGGCAGCGTGGAAAAAATTGATTCAATCAGGTAGTAAAGACACCATCCGGCAACTACGCTGTAGTAAAACATAATAGCGGTGGCAACGAACCCGACAAAGGATCCCATCCATGCAAATTTTTCACCGATCATTTTAATAAAAGAGCCGACGACACCATGCCGTCCATGACGCCCTATTCCATACTCTGCTATAATTAGTGGAATAGACCAGATAAACAGAAAGGTGAGCCAGGCAACCAAGAAGGCACCAGCACCATCTTCGGTCCCGTTTTGAGCAGCAATTCTTGGAAATCGCCAGATATTCCCGGTTCCCACCGCAATTCCAAGTACACTTAAAATTAGTCCCCATTTAGTTGCAAAACGTTCGCCAGTAGCTTTTGCCATAAACCCCAATTTTATTAAAAGTTAGTCAGCGCAAAAAAATTGCAAACTTACGATATAACTGATAGCATTCAGTAGTAAGTCTATATGGATTATGGCCTAATTTAAATTAAAAAGTGGCGACCTTCACCTTTTATTCTGATACTCTTGGATAAGCTAACCGGATTATGACTGATATAACTGAATTGATACATATGATTTACATTGCTAAGGCGAATATAAATTGATTTTTTTAGCCAAAGAAAACAATAATGAGTCCGTATTTTAGACTATATCAATATTTCATTCTGTATGCTTACTATCCTGAAAAATCCTATAATGCTGGATATCCTTGAGTCATTTACAGGATTAATTTTAACTTGTTACACTAAACTTGTAAACCTGATTTCGATTCATGAAGTGTCGATTGAGGTGTGCCTAAGGTGTAAGAAGGGCGTCATTCCGCATCCCGGCGCCTCGGGACGGGATCTCCCATCCCTACAAAGACATGGGATGCCGGATCCAGGTCTGGCATGACGTTTATAGTAGTTAAATGCCTTAGGTGACGTCTTTTTTAGACAACCTCAAGGTCTTGTTTTGATACTTAGAATCGAACTCAGATTGTACGTAAATTTTTTTATCCAATAGGATAACCCATGGAAAATCAGATCCCCATTATTGCATCATCAATCTGAATCAATTTATCTCACTCTAATTACGACAGTAATATCAAAAGTGCTCCTATGAAACAATTGCCAAAACAACCAGCCAACTCAAAATCCCTCACTCTGCTTTCAGACACATCGGTACCGATGTACAGATTACCACTACTGGCAATTTTCATTATCCTAATCTCGACCATCCCTGTTGAGATAGCTTTTACTTATCAGCTGCCTCAGGATAGTGCAGATATGGCTACTCTTATACAGGTTTTTGATGAAGATGACGATGTATTAAACAGGCGTTACTCTGTACGATATTCTCATGAATATTTCGATCGGTTTGAACTGTTTTATGAGGATTGGCTGAATCGCCTGAATGACATTAATTTTGAAGCACTGAATCACCGTGGAAAAGTGGATTTTCATCTGCTGAGAAATCATATTGAGCGGCGAAATTATTTCATGAACCTGGATCACGAGCAGTTTCTGGCCATCGAAAAGTGGCTGCCGGACACAGAAGAGATTATGTCATTTATTAACACACGGCGGTATGGAACCAAGCCGGATTCAAAATCAATCGCAGGCCGGATGGATTCGTGGACCGAGCAGATTGATTCACTTCAAACAGTTCTGAAGTCGTCTCCTCCTCTGATGAAAAAAGACGCGAATGCTGCCAGCGATGCACTTGAAGATATCATGGATGGTCTTGAAAATGCCTACGAATTTTATAACGGGTACGATATGGAATTTACGTGGTGGGTTGAAGAGCCCTATAAAAATCTTGAAGAATCATGGAGTGCGTATGCTGAAACAATTGATGAATATTTTGATGCAGCCAACGAACAGATTGATGACAGTGGTATTGTTGGAAATCCTATTGGCCGTGAAGAGATAGAGCGCCGACTTGAATTTGAGATGATAAACTACTCACCTCAGGAGCTCATTGATATTGCTGAGCATCAGTTTGCTAAAGCTGAACAAGAAATGTTGAAAGCCTCACAGGACCTCGGGTATGGAGATGACTGGCGTGCTGCCCTTGAATATGTGAAAGAGCAACACGTAAGGCCGGGGCAAAAGCCGGAACTGATCATGCAAATTTATAACGAGTCAATGGATTTTATTGAGTCTCGTGACCTTCTGACCATCCCACCTCTCTCGAAAGAAGTATGGCGTATGGAAATGATGTCACCTGAACGACAGCTTATTGCCCCATTCTTCCTGGGCGGAGAAGTAATACTCATCTCCTATCCGACAAATACAATGGAACACGATGCCAAACTTATGAGCATGAGAGGCAACAACCCTCATTTCAACCGCGCAATTGTCCATCACGAGCTCATTCCCGGTCATCACCTTCAGGGGTTCATGAACAGACGTTACAGCACCTACCGCGCCCCATTTCGAACACCTTTCTGGACTGAAGGCTGGGCTTTATACTGGGAGCTTTTGCTTTGGGATATGGATTTTTCTGAAACCCCTGAAGACAGGATAGGTATGCTATTCTGGAGAACTCACCGATATGCACGAATTATTTTTTCTTTAAACTATCACCTTGGCAACTGGACGCCTCAGCAGGCTATAGATTACCTCGTTAATCGCGTCGGCCATGAAGTTGCTAATGCCGAAGCTGAAGTTCGTCGCTCGTTTACCGGCAACTACGGTCCTCTTTATCAAATAGCCTATATGATTGGTGGCATGCATTTTTACTCGCTTTATCAGGAACTCGTTGAAAATGAAACCATGACAGCCAGAGAATTTCATGATAAAATTCTTAAAGAAGGAAGTATTCCTGTACGTATGGTTAAGTCAATTCTGACAGATGAAGAACTCGTGAAAGATGAAATAGATAATTGGCAATTTTCAGACTATATATACGAAGAATAGATTTTCCGGAGACGATATTGAATTCAGAAATTTATCGTAACTGATTCTATTACAGATCTTAAAAAGTTTTTTTTAAATAATTACCCGCTCGATTATTCCACAATTCGCCAGATGATCCAAATATAGATTACCTATGTAACCAGAGGCTTTGTATAGATATTATAAATGATGGTGGTATCAATTTTAAATATTTTAAATCACATAAAAAGATTGAGCTTGCGAGAGTATTGATAATAATTGTCACCTGATATACAGA
>CAZVEP010000007.1:0-4200 GCA_964625635.1 uncultured Rhodohalobacter sp. | reverse complement strand
ATAAAAAGATTGAGCTTGCGAGAGTATTGATAATAATTGTCACCTGATATACAGAAAAACTGAGGATTTAATTAACATGAAAAATCATACGTTTTTACTGGGCATTGACCTTGGCAGCTCTTCTATAAAAGTCTCTGCTATTAATGCAGCTTCAGGTAAACTTGCCGGAACCACGATGTCTCCAGAGGAAGAAATGGATATGGCGGCATTCAAACCGGGATGGGCAGAACAGGATCCGGACCTGTGGTGGCACCACGTTAAAAAAGCCATCAAAAAACTTCTTGCCAGTACCAACATATCCAAAGACAGTATCGCCGCTATTGGTATCTCCTACCAGATGCACGGATTGGTATTAGTTGATAAAAACAAACGAGTACTTCGTCCGTCTATCATCTGGTGCGATAGCAGGGCTGCAGAAATTGGCGAAAAAGCATTTAATAAAATAGGTCCTGAAAAATGCCTTGAAGAATTTCTTAATTCACCCGGAAACTTTACGGCTTCCAAACTTCGGTGGGTCATTGAAAATGAGCCGGAAATCTATAGCCAGATCCACAAAGTTATGCTCCCCGGTGATTTTATCGGGATGAAGATGACCGGAAGGATCTGCACTACATATTCCGGGCTTTCTGAAGGCATTATGTGGAACTTCAAAAAAAATGCGCTCGCGGATGAAATTCTTGATACCTATGAAATAGATAAGGAACTGATTCCTGAAACACTCGATAGTTTTGGCGATCACGGTACGCTAACTGCCGAAGCTGCTGAGCAACTCGGACTAAAAGAAGAAACGAAAGTTACATATCGTGCAGGTGATCAACCCAATAATGCATATTCACTCAATGCCCTAAATCCAGGCGAAGTAGCAGCTACTGCTGGTATGTCAGGGGTGATCTACGGTATTACCGATACACCCGATTACGATGAAAAATCCAGGGTGAACACATTCGTGCATGTAAATCATACAGCTGAAGAGAACAGGTATGGTGTTCTGTTATGTGTTAATGGTACAGGTATTATGAATAGCTGGCTAAGAAAACAGTTCAGTATCGAATCACGGCTCAGCTACGGTCAGATGAACGCTTTTGCGGAAAAAGCACCCATTGGATCTGATGAACTAAAGATCCTCCCTTTCGGAAACGGGGCGGAAAGAATATTCGAAAACCGGAATATTGGTGCCCAGGTTCATGGTCTCAACTTTAACCGTCACGACATTTCACATCTCCTACGGGCCGCTCAGGAAGGAATCGTTTTCTCGCTCTATTACGGCTTTAAGATCATGCAGGAGATCGGGCTTTCGCCTGATACTGTCCGTGCCGGTAAGGCTAACATGTTTTTGAGCCCGCTATTTCGTGATGCATTTGTAAATTTAACCGGTACTCGTCTTGAGCTTTTCAATACAGATGGATCTCAGGGAGCTGCCCGCGCAGCCGGAGTCGGTGCCGGAATTTACTCAAATCACTCAGAGGCATTCATTGGACTTGACAAACTTGAAATACTTGAACCGGAGCCTGAAAAGCGAAAACTCTATCTCGAGGCTTATCAGGAATGGCTTCATACATTAGAATCTTACCTATAAAAACACTGATATGAGCACTAACGAGTATTTCCCAACCATTGAAAAGATTGAATATGAGGGGCCTGATTCAGATAATCCTCTCTCCTTCAAGTACTATCAGGAAGAAAAGATGGTAGCAGGAAAAACAATGAAAGATCACTTCAGATTTGCAATCGCCTATTGGCATTCGTTCTGTAATGAGAATAGTGATCCCTTTGGAGTAGGTACACGCAATTTTCCATGGGATAAAACAAATCATGCCCTTGAAAACGCAAAATTTCGACTGGATGCCGCTTTTGAGTTTTTCACTAAACTGGGCACTCCTTACTGGTGCTTTCATGACCGGGATCTTGCGCCTGAAGGAGATTCGGTTGAAGGTTCTGAAAAAAATTTGCAAACATTGGTAGATCTGGCTAAAAGCTATCAAAAAGATACCGGTGTTAAATTGCTCTGGGGAACGGCTAATTTGTTTACGCATAAACGTTATATGAACGGGGCATCAACCAATCCCGATTTTGACGTTGTAAAACACGCAGGTGCCCAGGTAAAAGCTGCATTAGACGCAACAGTAGAGCTCGGTGGTGAGAACTATGTATTCTGGGGAGGGCGTGAAGGCTACATGCATCTTTTTAATACCTGCATGCGGCGCGAGCTGGATCATATGGGTACGTTTTTGAGAGCTGCCCGCGACTACGGAAGAAAGATTGGATTTGAGGGTAATTTTCTAATCGAACCTAAGCCCATGGAGCCAATGAAGCATCAGTATGATTATGATGCCGCCACAGTCATAGGATTTCTTCGCGAGCAGGATTTGATGAATGATTTTAAACTTAATATTGAAGCCAACCACGTAACTTTGGCGGGGCATAGTTTTGCACATGATATCGCATTAGCAGCTGAATCGGGAATGCTTGGGAGCATCGATGCTAACGAGGGTGACAATCAAAACGGCTGGGACACAGACTACTTCCCAACCAACCTATATGACGCCATAGAAACGATGATTATCCTTCTGGATAACGGTGGTATTGCACCCGGAGGATTTAATTTTGATGCTAAATTAAGACGTAATTCTATTGACCTTGAAGATTTGTTTCATGCTCATATAGGTGGCATGGACACGTTTGCAAGGGGGCTCATCATCGCTGATGATATTCTTAAAAATTCCAGTTTCAGGGAACTGCGCGAAGGACGCTATACGTCATTCGATTCCGGTGAGGGTAAGAATTTCGAAAATGGCGAAGTCACCATTGAAGAGCTTAGAGAGATGGCAATCAAGACTGGTGAGCCGGCTTCCAGAAGCGGCAAACAGGAACTTCTAAAAAATCTTTTCAATCAGTATATACGTTAAGTAATCAGATCTCGATAACAGAACTCCAAAGGAGTTCAACATGAATAGCCAAGTGTGAAACCCATGGACCTGATGAGTACAGTGAATCAAAAACCCTGAAGGGGTTTAATAAATATTGGTATCCCAATACTCTATCAATTAGATTTACGGTAACAAAATCAAACACATCAAAATCAGGAGAGAAAATGAGTACCTATACACATGTGCTATATCAAATCGTATTTTCGACCCAAAAAAGAAGACCATGCCTGTCTAAAGAAAATCGTGACAAATTGTATAAGCATATATGGGGAACGCTTAATAATAAAAACTGCCATTTATATCGCATCAATGGTATCGAAGATCATTTACATATTATCACTCACCTTCATCCCTCAATTGCTCTTGCAAGTTTGGTGAAAGACATAAAATTGTCAAGCAGCTCTATGATCAAACAAAAACTATTATTTCCGTCATTCAATGGATGGCAAAACGGATACGCAGCATTTACCTACAGCATCTCTGAAAAGAGTCGTTTAATTGAATACGTTAAAAACCAGGAGGTACATCACAAAAAGATGTCATTTAAAGAAGAGTTGATACGTCTGTTAAAAGAGCATGAGATAGAATACGACGAAAAATATCTCCTTTAATTAAGAACAAAACGGAAGATTCAACCCCATTCGGGGTTGCTGTTGCATCCCCGCCTTGCAACCCCGCATGCCATGCGGGGCTATTCATATTTAATCCCTCCGGGATTGGATATTGACTATTTGCCACGTTCATTAAAAAAACAAAGCCAAAGATTATTTAGGACTGAATATCTCAAAATTTTTGCGCGTCAAAATTCAAATATCAGCTATTCACATTCACAGTATAATTAGATCTCAATCCCAGAACCCCGAAGGAGTTCAATATGAATAGCCATGGGTGAAACCCATGGACACAATGAGGCCAATAAACCGAGAACCCTGAAAGGGTTCAACAACCGGAGATTCATTTATCCCCGATCAAACTGAATCTATCTCAAATCCGGTTCAACTTCATTTCGTAATTGCTGGTTGCATACCCTGCCATTTTACCCATGACTATTCAATTGTTAAAATCTCAAGAGTATCATCATATCTTGAGATGAGAATGCGGCGTGTCTTATCAGCCATGACAATCTCTTTAATACTACGAATTTCGCCGTTTGTATTGAACCCACTCAAATACTTATGCCATGACCCGAGTCGCCCATTCCTGTGCCCGATCACCACGCCCCGCGAGGCGTCGTACGGGCCCGCCTGAGGTTTGACATCATACAGGTTCCCGC
>CAZVEP010000006.1:0-58581 GCA_964625635.1 uncultured Rhodohalobacter sp. | reverse complement strand
AGAGGGATTCTTCCGAGGGAATCCCTGCGGGGGAACCCTCCGGAGACTTGCGCCTCATTCTCCATCAAATCAAATTATATCGTTTGATTTCAAGTATCGGTATCCGTCAATACTTTTGAAAAACGCTTCACGCTGCCTGGCTTCACTTCGTGTTTCAAACTCCTCAACGTAATGAAGAATCCAGGGCTGCCTGCCTTTTGTGTACCGTTGGCGACCGGAGTTATGTTTAACTAACCGGGCTTCAACGTCATCGGTACTTCCATAGTAGTACGTACCGTGCGATTCACTTTTCAATATGTATGCGTAAAAAATAATGCGGAGGGAGAGGGATTCGAACCCCCGGAGACTTGCGCCTCAACGGTTTTCAAGACCGCCGCATTCGACCACTCTGCCATCCCTCCAAAAAGAAAGATTTTCAACTGTCTTGGTATTCAAAACAGCCTCCGGTCATCAATAAATCAAAAAATCTAAGATTCTTCGAGAGCCTGGGCTCCAGACACAATCTCAGAAATCTCTGTAGTAATTGCACTTTGCCGTGCCTGGTTATATTTCAGCGTAAGTTCTTCCTCAAGCTCTTTGGCATTTTCAGTGGCATTATCCATTGCTGCCATTCTCGCTCCCTGTTCAGAAGCATTGGATTCCAGAACCGCTCGCCAAAGCTGCATAATTACGTATACCGGCAGTATTTCATCCAGTATTGATTTGGAATCAGGCTCGTAAAGATAATCGCTTGTTATCAAAGATTCATCTTCATTTTCATCTTTTTTCAGGGCTTCAGGATCTACTGGCAGTACCTGGGATACACGCCTGTTCTGTGCAATTACAGTTTTGAATTCATTAAAACTGATCAAAACTTTATCGTAATACTCAGTGGTGTACTTTTTGATCACATGATTCATGATCTCAGCAGTTAAATCGTATTTCAAATCGTCAAAAAAGCCAGGAAACTCATCTACAATGTTATAATCACGCTTTTTAAAATACTGAGTAGCTTTTCGTCCGATGGTAATGAGCTCGAGAGTTTCTTTATCTCTATACTCCTGATATTCATCAGAAATCGTTCGTTCAACTACTTTGAACAAATTGTTATTGAATCCACCACAGAGACCTTTGTCTGAACCGACAACGATCATGAGAACACGACTAATTTCTTCCGGCTTCCTCAGGAGTGCATTACTGCCGTCGGATGACGATCCCAAACGCGATACAACCTCTTTAAGCTTCGTAGCATAGGGTCGCATGGATGTCATACGATTTTGAGCTTTACGGAGCTTTGCAGCAGCTACCATCTTCATAGCCTTTGTAATCTGCTGAGTATTGTTTACGGATGAAATCCGATTGCGAATGTCCCGAAGGTTAGCCATTTATTCTACCTCTTCTGATGCCAAAATTTGATCGACTACCGTTTGAGCGGCTTCAACAAGTTCATCTCCAAATTCATCACTCAGTTTTCCGGAATTTGACAGTTCTTCCATTTTTTTACTGTACTTCGCCCCTATCATTTCTAGATATGTATCCTCAAATTCACGAATTTTATCTACCGGAAGTTCATCCAGCAAACCTTCATTATTTATCTTGAGCAGTGCAATCTGATTCTCAACAGGCAGTGGATTATATTCTCCTTGTTTCATCAATTCCACTGTTCTTTCACCACGCTTAAGTTGGCGCTGAGTTGATGCATCAAGGTCTGAACCGAATTTAGCAAAAGCTTCCAGTTCCCTGTATTGAGCCAAATCAAGTTTAAGCGTACCTGAAAGTTTCTTCATTGCTTTTACCTGTGCAGAACCGCCTACACGGGATACTGAAATACCCACGTCGATGGCCGGTCGGATACCACTATTGAACAAGTCGGTATCCAGAAAAATCTGACCATCAGTAATAGAAATTACGTTCGTTGGAATATATGCTGATACATCTCCCGCCTGAGTTTCAATAATCGGAAGTGCCGTCAGTGATCCGCCGCCTTTTACCATAGGCTTGAGCTCTTCCGGGATATTGTTCATCATCTGAGCCACTTCATCACTTTCGATAATTTTGGCTGACCGTTCCAGTAAACGGCTATGCAGATAAAACACATCACCTGGATACGCTTCACGGCCTGGTGGTCGCTTAAGTAATAGTGAAAGCTCACGGTAAGCAACAGCCTGCTTGGAGAGATCATCATAAATCACAAGGGCATGTCTTCCTGTATCACGGAAGTATTCACCGATTGCAGCGCCGGCAAATGGTGCGATATAACGCATAGGTGCCGATGAACTGGCTGGTGCAGAAACCACGCATGTGTAATCAATTGCATCGTACTCGTTCAAAGTCTTTACGATATTTGCAACGGTTGACCCTTTCTGGCCCACAGCTACATAAATACAAACAATTGGCTTGTCGGAATCCTGCGTATACTTCTGGTTGATGATCGTATCAACTGCAACAGCCGTTTTCCCTGTTTGTCGGTCACCAATAATCAACTCTCGCTGTCCTCGTCCAATCGGAATCAAAGAATCAATAGCTTTAATACCGGTTTGTACAGGTTCATCAACAGGCTGCCTGTAAATAACACCAGGAGCTTTTCTTTCAAGCGGTACAGTGATAAGATCACCTGTGATGGCGCCTTTACCGTCCAATGGTCGACCTAATGGATCGATTACGCGGCCCAGTATTTCATCACCAACAGGAAGTGATGCAATTTTCTTTGTTCTCTTTACAGTATGTCCTTCCCCAACGGACGTTGAGTTTCCGAACAATACAATACCTGCATTATCCTCTTCAAGGTTAAGAACCATACCGCGAATTGGGTTTCCGTCCTGGCCTATCGAATCGGGAAGTTCTACAAGCTCACCTGCTTGTACCTTAGACAATCCGTGGACGCGTGCAATACCGTCACCCACTTCAAGTACGGTACCAACATCGTATGATTCAGCATCACTGTCGAAACCGGAAAGTTGTTTTCTTAAAATATCTGAAACTTCATCAGGTCTTACTTGACTCATATTCGTACCTAAATTTTAAACTGCAGTACCTACTGCAAACTGATTTTTGAGCTTTCTAATTTTATATTTTACGGATCCATCGATTACTGTATCATCGATGCGAACAATAATACCGCCCATGATGTCTTCATCAACATTAACGGTCATTTGAACCTTTTTTCCAGTAGATGAAACAAGTGCCTTTTGAAGCTTTTTGTGCTGTGAATCATTCAATTGATAAGCAGTTGTAACTTCTACCTGAATAATTCCTTTATGCTGATTATAAAGATCTATGAATCCATTACAGATATCGCCAAGAATGTCCTCTCTGTTCTTTTCAGAAAGAAGCTTTAGCAAGCTTTTGGTTTCGTTTGAAATGTGTTCATCAAAAATTTTAGACAAAACCTGCTGTTTATCTTCTTTTCCGATGATGGGACTTTTCAAAAATACATTCAATTCTTTTGAATCATCTACTGTATTCAAAATGAAGCGCATATCCTTTTCAACATCGTCGAGTACGTCTTGCTCAATTGCGGATTGCAAAAGAGCTTTCGCATATCGCCGGGCTGCATTAGAAATCATTCGTATCCTTTAGTTTTTTGACAGATCGCCAATAAATTTGTCGACAAGTTTTTTGTTCTTATCCTGATCGAGTTCTTCCCCGATGATCATCGAGGCTGATTTCACAGCAAGTTCTGCCACTTCATTTCTGAGTTCTGACAAAGCCTGCTTTTTCTCCTGCTCAATCGTTTTTCTGGCGTCTTCAAGAAGCTTGGAAGCGTCTTTCTGTGCTTTTCCAATCCGTTCAGCTCTAAGCATTTCTGCTTCTTCAATTGCTTCCTTGCGGATTTTCTGAGCTTTAACTTCTGCTTCCTTCAGTGCTTTTTTGTTGTCTTCAGAAATGCGCTCAGCCTTGGCGATCGCTTTTTCGGCGGATTCCAAAGAGTCCTTAATTCGCTGCTCTCTATCGTTCAACGCCTGTAAAATAGGCGGAACGGCATATTTCCCCATCACAAAGAGAAACACAAGCATAGAAATTAAAACCCAAATCGCAAAGCCAGTATTAAATGAGAGGATACCTCCTCCGGCTGCTATAAAGAACATATACGTTTTGTTTTTATCCTACGGAAATTCCAAGAGCCAGGATTGCTGTAACAACAGCAGCAAACAGTGCAACACCCTCAATAAAGGCTGCTGTCAGAATCATCGCTCCACGAATGTCGCCTGATGCTTCCGGTTGACGTGCAATACTTTCTACCGCACCTTTACCAATAAGTCCGATACCGATTCCGGCACCGAGTGTAATAATTCCAGCTCCAATTCCTGCTGCTAAGAAACCCATATTGTATACCTTTTATTTATGTATTAGTCGTTGTTATTATGTATTTACGTCAGTTGCGACTGCAACGTTTGTATCATGTTCGTGTTCATGCTCTTCTGCTGCCATTCCAATAAACACTGCAGAAAGCAAAGTGAAAATGTAAGCCTGCAAGAGCGCAATAAATGCTTTTAATATGTACAGGGCTGCTGTAAGCGATACCCAAACCACACTGGAGCCAACACCAACTAATGGCCCAAAAATATCCGTAAAAATAAAAATCAGCCCAAGAATACAAACAATCAGAATTTTGCCTGAAAGCATGTTTGCAAATAAACGAATGGCAAGAGCAAATGGCTTTGTAAACAGCCCCAAAATCTCAACGGGTGTTAGGATAACACGAATAAGCGGGTGAACGCCGGGGAACATAAATACATGACGCCAGTGATCCTTTGATCCGCTGAACTGAGTGATGAAAAATGTCATTGCCGCAAGTGTGGCCGTCACAGTGAGATCTGCAGTGGCTGAAACGCCCCAAGGGAGAAGGCCAAATAGGTTCATGAACGTAATAGCCAAGAATACTGAAAAGAGATAGTTGATATATTTTTTGTGCTTATCTCCCGGTATATATTCCTTAGCAATGTCATCTTTAACGAAGAGAAACAGAACCTCAAATATGTTCTGAGTTATACCACGTGGCTCAACAGAAGCTCCAACACCCTGCTTGTAACGACGTGCTGCCCAAAATGTGAATATTAGCGTCAATATAATACCGAACCAAACATACATCAGATGTGAAGTTATAGACATATCGAGTGATACCGGTGCACCGTCAGCCCGTACGAGCGCTCCATCTTGTTCCATAAATTCACCGGACTCAAGTGCTGACTTCGTACTTCCATACGTGTAAAGTTCACCGCCAACGAAAAGGATACGCGGCAGATAGATCTTCACACCAACAAGCTCAAGATAGTCGTGGTCAACTATCTTTCCCATCACGTCAATTACCGGCTCTTCTTCTGCCTGAGATGACTGATCCTGCGCAATAGCAGTCGGATGAAATAGCATCAATAAAAGAATTGAAAAAAGTGTACCGCGCAAAGCTTGTTTCATTTTTAGGTCTAATTCAACCCGGTCGGTTGTTAGTTCTTTTATTCAGTAGAAAAATATTTATCACAGAATGGTAAATATAAGAAATTAAAAAACTAACAGTAAAACTAAATTGGTCAAAATTTCCCAAAAAAATGAGGGTGACAAAGAGACCCAGAACCAGCAATAAACGCAGCATTGAGAGAGGTGTATAAAGAGCCAGAAATGTTTCATTCTCCCATCTCATTGATAGGACTGACATTAGATAATGCAGCCCTATAGCCAGCATACCAATGCCATAGCCGACAAACACTGAAATAGCATCGATTTCAGTGAAAATAATCGTGACACAAATGAGAGCCAGAATTCCGGCAATACTCATATACAGCGCCGGCTTATCCGTAATAGCTTCTTTATGCTGCTCTTTAGTTCGGCTCATATACCGCTTATTCCTGATTGTTAGCAAGCCGAACCATTAGCATAATTGTTGTTGCTACCCCGAGAAGTATTCCGGCAAATGTAAACCAGGGCAAGGTCATCCATGTTTTATCAATCCAGAAGCCAATAGCGATAGGAACGCCAAGGCCTGCGGCAATTTCAATGCCCAGCGATAGATATTTCAGGTTATTTTTTTCACCGGATGTCGTCAATATCAGGCTTTGGCAAATTTACCGTTATGGGTGGCTTTTTTTTTGCTTTCTTCTGAGGAATCACTGTTTTGACTGTCATCAGTCGATTGACTTTTATGACCGGATGATGACTTTTCAGATTTAGACGCAGAAGACGTAAGTGATGGTGCTTTAGCAGCATCGGTACCCATTCTGCAGGCTCCGACCATTTCCGCACCTTCTTCTACAATAAGGGTTTTTGTATAAATATCGCCCTCAATAACAGCCGATTGCCGCAGTGTAAGTTTGTTGCTTACGCGAAGTTCGCCTTCTACTTTGCCGGCAATATCAGCATCCGCAACATGAATATCACCCTCTACGACACCGGAAGATGTCACAATGAGTTTGCCTTTTGATGTCAGCTCGCCATCTGTTTTACCGGCGATACGGATATCATTTTCAGTGTTAATCGTTCCATTCAGGCTTGTTCCTTCGCTGATCATTGTGAGTGAAGGTGTATGATTTTTTTGTGTAGTCACGGTTTTTGTTTCCTCTTTTTTAAACATTTGCTTTATGTGTTTATGTACATTTCGGGGTTTTGGGGAATTCCGTTCTTCCAAATTTCAAGATGCAAATGCGAACCGCTGCTTAATACACCCGTATCAGCTATGGTTCCCAATACATCTCCTTTCAGAACATAGTCGCCCTGTTGTTTTAGTAAACTTGATCCATGTTTGTAAACTGACATTATACCATTGCTATGTTGCAGATGAATAACATAACCATAATTGATCGTCCATTCTGCATAAGTCACAACGCCATCAGCTATAGACGTAAAGTTTGTATTGGTTGGAGCTGCAATATCTATACCAAAATGCCCTTTATTTGAATCGAACGTTTGACTTAGTGTACCATCCAGCGGAAGGTTTGCCGGAAAATCCGGTGCCCGTTCCAGCGACTCAGAAAATATTATCTGATCCTGTGAAAGCATTTCATAGGCATTTATAAACTGATAGTTACTTTCCAGATTAGTACCCCTGCTACCAGAATCGGTTGTGGGTCTGTCTACTGAAAATGAGGTGTCTGGCACGTTTTGAAGTACCTTTTTTAAATCCGTAAGCTGTCGGTCCCGAGCCAGCAGTGAATCCTGCAATACCATAAGACGCTCACTAATAGCGATTGCTTCGTTTCGGATTGACTGATCCTGTTGTTGCTGGTAAAGAGAGCCAAGAGGTGTCGCAAAAAAGATGACAGTCGTAATCAAAACTGACAAAATAATTACGAATAGCGTTACCTTTATGATGTCCTGAGCTGCTAGATTGAAAGAACTCGATCCATCCGGGTTTTGATCATCAAGCACAACAACCGTTACATCACCTTCCCGCTCTGAAAATATCTTCTTTAGAAAGTCCCACATATGTTAAAGTAATGGTTTTGCCCAGATAATATAAAGTCAGACGTGCCAACTATAGAGATTATTTATCGGCTTCAGGTCGATTCTCTTCAGTTAACATACTTAAGATAGCTGCAAGTTGTTCCGTTAAATATGAACGTTCGAATGATTGAACAAAGTTTTGATTCCCACCAGGCAGTTCGCCTTTTTTCCACTCATCATAGTAGGCTTCAATAGCATCGGCTCCTGAATCAATATCCGTAATATCCACGCAACGCGATGCCCCGTAATTGTCTAGAAGAGTGCGGGTTACACCGTTTGGAATAAATCCCAGTATTGGCTTTAAACTACCCATATACTCAAAAACTTTACCCGGAGTCACAGAATCTATGTGCTTTCTTTTACCAAGTGTCAGTAAAAGTATATCTGCGCTTACTACGTTCTGAACCGCCTCCTGATGCCCCAAATAACCTAAATCGGTCACATAAGGAGTCAGTCCAAGCCTTTCAATTGTCTTCCAGTGGCTTTCATTTAGTCCGCCCTGAAATTTTAGCTGAATATGATTTTGAAAGTCACTATTGATATCCATTACTTTTTTGACAGATTTTAAGAACCAGTCGGGTTTACGGCTCCCATAGAACATTCCGCTATAGAGGATTGTAAATACACTGCTATCTATTTTAGGTTCGGCTGCTTCAAAGTTCTCTTGGTCAAAACCGTTGGGTATCACTGAAATTTCAGGACACTCCCCACCCAGCCGGTTCTGGATTTTAGACTCATAGTAGCTGTTGACTACTGTGATATGATCCGCAGATGTTAACGTTGAGATCTCTAATTGCTTCATCTTATTGTAGTGCCAGCGAGTAGGATAATGGATCAGGTGACTTTCAAGCCAGTCATCACGTAAATCCATAATTACCGGTAAGCCCGTTTCCTCCTTAATTTTTTTCGCCACAATCAAATTGCTGTATGGGGGAGCGGTGGAGAATACTGCTGAAATGGATTCGCTTCTGATAATTTCAATACTGCGAGCGACTGCACTGTCTATCCACCCCTTCTTATTGTCAGGTAAGAAAAACCAGGAGGTCAGCCATTTCAGGAGGAAAGCTTTCCACCGTTTTTGATATGATGGGTTTAAACTTTTCTTACCGGCTTTGAGAAGTTTACTGTTCTTTACTTTTTCTACACGAACTGACGCCTTTGTTAACTCACGGGTAAGAGAATCATCAAATGTATGATAAATATCCGGCTCGGGTGCTACAACAATAGGCTCCCACCCAAACTTTTTTAAATATTTTGCAAATTTGACCGGACGCTGCACACCACTTCCTCCCATGGGAGGAAAATAATACGCGATGATCAGAACTTTTTTCCGCAATGCTACGAGACTGAATAGTTGGGAGCTTCCTTAGTAATTTGTACAGAGTGTGGATGACTCTCCTTGTAACTGGCTGCCGATATTTGAACAAATTCCGCTTTTTGGAGATCGTCAATTGTAGGAGCTCCGACGTATCCCATCGCGGCACGTATCCCGCCGTTCATCTGGTGAACAACCTCACCTAAGAATCCTTTATAGGGCACGCGGCCTTCAATTCCTTCAGGAACCAACTTTCTCAGGTCATCTTCAACATCCTGGAAATATCGGTCTTTTGAACCTTGGTCCATTGCGCCCAGGCTTCCCATTCCCCGGTATGATTTATATTTCCTTGATTCATAAATTATAGTCTCACCAGGGGCTTCATCTACACCGGCAAACATAGATCCCATCATTACGGCCTGTGCACCACTTGCAATAGCTTTTGGAATGTCACCGGTCTGCTTGATGCCACCGTCTGCGATAAGGCCGATATTATTCTTGCTTGTATATTCAGCAACTTCCATCACAGCTGAGAGCTGAGGTACTCCTACGCCTGTCACGACCCGTGTGGTGCAGATTGATCCAGGTCCCACTCCTACTTTTACAACATCAGCACCTGCATCCACCAGGGCTTCTGCCGCGGACCTTGTTGCAATGTTTCCACCAACAATATTCAGGTCTTTGTACTCAGCTTTTATCCGGCTAATCATTTGAAGCACGCCTGCTGAGTGTCCGTGAGCCGTATCCACCGTAATGATATCAACGCCTGAATCGACTAAAGCCGATACTCGTTCAAGTGTATCGGGCGTAACCCCAACAGCTGCACCTACTCTTAGTCTTCCCATATCGTCTTTACACGCGTTAGGGAAATTCATTTTCTTTTCGATATCCTTAAAGGTAATCAGCCCCACAAGCATATCAGCAGCATCAACGATAGGAAGTTTTTCTACTTTATATTCCTGCAGAATCTTTTCGGCCTGCTTCAGGTCTGTTCCCTGTTTCGCCGTCACTAAATTTTCCTTGGTCATGATTTCGCTGAGCTTCTTATCAACATAATGCTCAAAACGAAGATCCCTGTTCGTCACAATCCCAATCAGCTTATTTCCACCCTCTACAATTGGAATACCACCAATTTTATGCTTCTTCATGAGTGCACGGGCATCTTTCACTGTAGCATCTGGCGGAAGCGTAACCGGATCTACAATCATACCGCTTTCGCTCCGCTTAACCAGCCTCACGTGTTCAGCCTGGTCTTCAATCGACATATTCTTATGAAGCATGGCAATTCCACCTTCCCTGGCAAGCGCAATTGCCATTCTGTATTCTGACACAGTATCCATCGCTGCGCTGATGATAGGCGTTTTCAGTTCAAGCGAAGGTGTGAGTTTTACCGACAGGTCCACATCCCTCGGAAGCACGGATGAATGGTTGGGTACCAATAAAACATCATCGTAAGTCAGTCCCTGGCGGGTGATTTTGTCGAAAGGAGAATGGGAGCTCATGGAGGAAAATCTTTTCGTTTACATTTTGGTAAAGATAAGAAATCAAATCCAACTTGTTTAATCATTCACTCCCGTTTTTTTCTATAGCCGTGTTGTCTTCAAAGCCTCTAAAGCCGTCTCAAGAGAACAGAAACTATCTTTGTAACTGTTCACCCAAAAATCGACGCTTTCTCTTCTGCGCTGAACGAGCGGGCAGTTTGTAGAGTACTCTCCATGGAGCTCGTCAATGTATCCTTTTACATCTTCCTTGATCGTAAACTTCAGTTCTTCCGGAAGTTCTCCCCATCCCATGAGATCAAACATCTGGATGATGGATCGGTGTTCGAGTTCGGCTTCTCTGAAAATAGATCGAAGAACGGGTGCTGCCTGAAATCGTTGTGGTGTTTTAAGTGCTGCATTCATGATAGTGAGTAGTTTATTTATTGTTCACTCACATGATACGGCACGGGTGTGACATCTTAATGTCACCCTGTTTTAATTTATTTTAACCCCCACAATTTAGATCGTCGAAGGTAGATCAGGATAGTCCCGACTAAATCCCTACCCTCTCAAAAATCTCATCAACACGTCGCGTGTGATGAGCAAGGTCAAAAGCACTCTCGATCTCATCGGGAGTCAGATTTTCTTTGATGGTTTTATCCGCTTCTACCAATGGACGAAACGGCTTATGATTCTCCCATGCTTCCATCGCAAGCGGCTGAACGGTATCATAAGCAAGCTCACGTGAAATGCCTTTATCTATCAGCATCAACAATAAACGCTGGGAAAAAACCAACCCGTGAGTTTTATCCATATTTTTCTTCATATTCTCAGGATATACCATCAGCTTCTCGATAACACCAGAAAACCGGTTCAGCATGTAATCGAGCAGAATGGTTGCATCCGGTAAAATAATGCGTTCAACTGACGAATGCGATATATCACGTTCGTGCCAGAGCGGGATATTTTCATACGCTGACATCATATAGCCGCGAAGTACACGCGAACATCCGGTAATATTTTCTGAGCTGACCGGGTTTCTCTTATGCGGCATCGCAGATGATCCCTTTTGCCCTTTTCTGAAAAATTCCTCTGCCTCGCGAAGTTCCGTACGCTGGAGATGGCGTATCTCTACCGCTATTTTTTCCATGGTGCTGCCAATCACGGCTAATGTAGCCATATAAAAGGCATGCCGGTCACGTTGTAGCGTTTGAGTTGAAATTGGCGCCGGTGAAATTCCAAGCTTTTCACATGTATATGTCTCTACCTCAGTAGGAATATTAGCAAATGTGCCTACTGCGCCGGATAGTTTTCCAAATTCAACATCTTTTGCCGCCGCTTCAAAACGGTCAATATTTCGCTTCATCTCGGCATACCAAAGTGCGCACTTCAATCCAAAAGTTGTAGGTTCTGCATGAACGCCATGTGTACGGCCCATCATTACGGTAAACTTATGTTCCCTGGCCTTTTCGCGCAGAGCCTCAAGAAACCGATCCAAGCCTTTTTTCAATAATGTATTTGCTTGCTTTAGTCTGTATCCATTGGCCGTATCAACAACATCTGTTGATGTGAGGCCATAATGAACCCATTTTTTTTCATCTCCCAGACTTTCGGAGACGGAACGGGTAAATGCAACCACATCGTGGCGGGTTTTCTTTTCTATTTCATGGATACGGTCCACATCAAAAGTTGCATTTTCATAGAGCTTATCAACATCTTCTGAGGGAATTTTCCCAATCTTACTCCATGCCCAGCAGGCCGCAAGTTCTACTTCAAGCCAAGCCTGAAATTGATTCTCTTCGGACCAAATAGCAGACATTTCTTCACGGGCATATCTTTCAATCATAGGGTATTACACTTATCTTTTTATAGGTTTGAGCAAATGATAGACTTGTTACTTACTGTACAGGAATCTTCAAAAACTGACCGCTATCAATCGTACTATTCAACTGTACCTGGTTGACGATGGCTACATCCTCAGGTGTTATCTCCATCGGCAATTCGTCTGGCAGAAAACTGCTGAACGTGCCGGACCTGTCTGTTCTTACAAGTTGAATACGTACAGGCTGGATATTTAAAAGTCTCTCGTCAGTAAGCCTGTCAAGTCGTGCGGGGATTGAAGTCAGAATCTCTTGGTAGCCTGCAAAATTAGATTCTGAAGTGTAGTTGATAAAACGGTAGATTTGACCGCCGAATTCGACTCCATAAATGATAGCTCTCAAATTTCCTTCCTGCTGAGAGATTGTAACATTGGCCTGGTAAGCCGGAAACTGTCCGCTGCTCTGGGTTTCTGTCTGACTATTCACAGTTATCCCTTCTTGCGAAACAAACTGCTGAACTGAGGCCTGCGCACTTTCCGACTCACTATCGATTCTGAATAGTACGATAGCATCTTCTGAAGGACTAACCAGCACAACCTGTTGCTGCTGATTGATGGTTTGCCATCCTTCCGGAACCGGAAACTGAAATTCGAGATCGGGATGTACAAATTGCCCCTCTTCTACAAATCCGTTCCGAGGATTATCGCCAAAGATCATACCGTCCAACATCTGCATGTAGCGATCTTTATTGATGATAGTCTGCTCATACCCTCGTTCCTTCCATTGCTCGGCTAGTTGGGGAATTCTCTCTTCACGCTCTCCCGGATCGGGATGCGTTGACATCATTGTTGGAATTGTTTGCCCTGACTTTTCAGAAATACGCTCTAAACTCGCAAAAAACTCAGAGCCTTCAGCAGCTGTAAAACCTGTCATAGCAGAATACTCAACCCCGAGGCGGTCAGATTCTCGCTCCGCATCGCGGCTATAGCTGAGAAACAACAACTGGGCTGCCTGACTACTTAAATTAAGAATACTTTGTCCCGGCAGACCGAAAAGCTCCTGGCCCAACACAGCCCCCCCGATAACGGCTAACTGCCCTACCTGCTGCTCAAGCGCACGCTGAGACGCATGTCTGGCAGCAACGTGACCAATTTCATGGCCGATTACAACCGACAGCTGTGCTTCGTTATTCAGATGAGCCATAAGGCCCCGTGTGAAGTAAACATAGCCTCCGGGCAATGCAAATGCATTTACTACAGGACTGTCTAACACCTTAAAATAGAATTCAGTATTGCGAAATTTTGCATCCGTATCCTCACGGCGCATATGGCTGTTTGCAAGAACATCTTGACTCAGGCTATCCACATAAGCAGAGATTTCCGGTGAATTATAGACGCCGTATTCGGCAACAATTTCTTTGTCTACACTTTGGCCAATTTCAATTTCTTCTTCCCAGGTATAGGCCATCAATCGCTTATTACCAGATACTGGGTTTTTCTGAACCGAGCATGCACTTGCAAAAAAGATGAGTGACAAAAATAAGACGGTGTATCGAAAATAGTATTTCATAATATTTTTTTGACTTATTTCAAGATTTTTTGAAGATAAAGTATAGCAGCGACTATAGTTAATTATTTCACTTATAGATAACCAAATCGCCATCAGATTTATTCATTCCCACCAAATTGGTAATGTGACGGTAAATCAGGTAAACACCAAGTGAATCCATTGAACAATATCTTTTCAGCATCACAGGAACGAGAAATTTCTGAGTATCACTTTGCACACCGGCTTTCATACACAGATATGCATGCATAGCAGTGATTCCATCCCTGATTCGCGATCGTTCGTCGGATAACTGGTAATAAGGATCGATAAGCTTTCCATCTTTTTTCTCAAACAGATGAACCTGCACTCCCTCAATTTCATAGTTTTTCTTTTTTAATGTATTGAGTTCATCCTCAGCCTGCAGCACAGAATATAAAATCTCTTTAAGGGATAAACCACTGTTCATAAATCGGTTATAATATGCATCTTTGAGGAGGACGCTGATGTCCATAAAGCGGATTTTTTGGTCTTTCTCTCCAACCTTAAGAACATTCTTAAGATATTGATACTCATCTTCAGAATCCCGGCGATTCTTTTTTACATCATTAAAAAGTTTGTACAGGGCCTGTCGCTCAAATGGTGAAAACTGAATGATGGTACCATTCACAAAATCAGGAATTTGTTTGAGACCTTCTATTATCTCTTTATGAGGCGACGAATAATTATCCTGATCCAGCCATTGAGTATGGATGAGTTTTCCATTGCCCAAAAGTGTGTGGCAAGAAAATTGAAATAGAATGGGATCATACGGTCGTTTACCTTTTTCTGCGGGCACCGGATGTGTTGCTGCTTCAAAATCAATGAAATGAAGAGGCGGTTTTAAATCTTTGATGCTCTTTATTTGTTCTTTCGCAAATATTAGCGGGAGTTTTTGATTCTTTGCATGCAGAAGCTGCATCGCTTTACGATGATATATGGCAATCTTCTTTTCAGTGTGATTCATTACCTTATCAGCATCTGAAAATTCACTACTGTGAGTCACATTCTCCTGGTACTTTTCTTCAATCAGATGCTCTTCTAAAACATGATGTCCGATAAGTTCAAAGAGATGTTTATCGCGGTTTTGGATAGTTTTGTCAGGAAAATAAGTATCCCAGCATCCCTTCTCATGCTGGTTAAGTGGCTTTCTGAATCTGCAGTTTCGACAGCCCATGTGGACATTTTGGACAATGTTCTCAATACTCTTTTGATTCAGATTCGAAACTTTTTCAATTGCCTCTTCAATGGAATCTCCTTTAAACCATTCATGAGACAAATCAGCTGGTATTGATTGCATCACTTCTTCAACACTTTTTGTACCATCTACCCTGATAAATAGTTCTTTTAATTCATCAAGGGCTTCATCATCAATTACCTCAGCTCCCTGTGTTCGTTGATAAAGATGCTGGCAACCCGCCTTAAATGATTTCCTGGGAAACACAAAATTACATGATATTATCGCATCCGGGAAAACAGATTTTACTACGTGATATCGGTATGCAGCTTTAAAAAGATAGCGCTGTATCGACTTCCCAACCGGTTGACGACTGAATAAATCTGACGGATCTCCCTTTAATGCTTTTCCGTGAATCTGAACAAGAGTCAATGAATCACCTTCTTTCAGTAGAATGGGTAACCGGGCACGTATATTTCCAGTTTGTAATACTGCCCCGCAAATAGATACAATATCTTCCTTTAGCCATTTATCTGTTTCTTTTGCTGCAACTGCAGTAGACTTTGATGTAAACCTGATACTGGCAAATTGACGGGCGACTGACTCTCTGAGAATACGCTTCGTTCGTCGTCTAAAAAGATCGTCCCTCTGGTCATTGTATTTTTCCTTTAGAAGAAAGAGCATCTTCAGAGGACACGACACTGTTTCCCTAAATGTATAATCACGAATACTTAAATCATCAGGGATTTTCACGATTGGTTACCAACAATATTTACCTCAGGTAAAAGGTCGATATCAAATGTCTTCTGCACTGATTTTTGAATGGTTTTTGCATGATCAAAAATCTCTTTACCGGTCGCTCCTCCGTGGTTCACGATTACCAGTGCCTGGTTTTTATAAGTTCCAACATTGCCAACCTGCTTTCCTTTCCAGCCAGCTGTTTCAATTAGCCACGCTGCTGGAATTTTATATTTATCAGCGTCAAGCTTATAGAATGGCATATCGGGGTAGCTTGAACTTAATGTTTCATATTTGCTTTTAGTGACGATCGGGTTTTTGAAAAAACTTCCCGCATTTCCAATATCCGACGGATCTGGTAGTTTTGATTTGCGTATATCTACTACACTTTCAAATACATCTTTAATGGTAGGATTGTCTAACCCTTTTGATGCGAGTGCATCATTCAATCCCTTGTAGGAAAGATTCACGCTGTGTGAGTCTTCATTATTAAGTTTAAGCGTTACATCACACACTATTACACGACCTTTTAATTCATGCTTAAACACGCTGTCCCGATAGCCAAATTGACACTCAGCTGACGTGAACGTTTTAAAGTCTCCTGACGAAATATCAAAAACCGTAAGATATTTGAATACATCTTTAAGCTCCACGCCGTAAGCGCCTATATTCTGAATCGGAGCGGCTCCTGTGGTTCCGGGAATCAGTGCAAGGTTTTCAATACCCCCGAGGGCATTGTCGACAGCAAATTTCACCAGTTCATGCCAGTTTTCACCAGCTCCGGCTTTCAGAAGCACCGTTCCGTCTTCATTTTCGACAATTTCCCTGCCTGTTATGGACATTTTCAAGACAGGTTGGTCAGGTTCATCTCGAAAAAGAACGTTACTTCCGCCCCCTAAAATGAAGGGTGACTGGCTATCAAAAAAACCGGCTTCGCAAAGTAAAATAAGCTCCTCAGGCTGACGAATTTCTACAAATGTTCTGGCATTAACATCAACACCAAGGGTATTCATTGGTTTCAGGCTTACATCTTTCCTGATAGTGGGTTCACTTCGAACTGACGAAACACTGTTTTCCGTCATCAATCTGCTCCTTTTTCAGAAGAGGCCCTGTTCTGAACCTTAACGCGTACTTTTTTGACCCGGTTATTCTCAAGAGAATGTACTGTAAGCTCAAGATTTTTATAGGTCATTCTTTCACCCACGTTTGGTATGCGCTCCGTAAGATGATACACGAGCCCGCCAAGGGTTTCGAACTCATCTTCAGTTGAGGCTACTTTTACGTCCAATATTTCATCCAGATCATCCAGATCTATTTTAGCATCAAATACATACACACCGCTCTTAAATCTTGTAAAGAGTTTCTCTTCTATATCACCGTATTCATCTACTATATCGCCGACAATCTCTTCAAGGATATCATCCAGTGTGACAATTCCTTCTGTCCCACCATACTCGTCAACCACTGTGGCAATGTGAGTTTTCTCGTGTTGAAAATCTCTAAGAAGATCATCCAGTTTTTTCGTGGCCGGTATGAATAGTGCTTTACGGGCAATAGTTTTCCAATTGATGATGGTATCTTCCATATCAGTATTAATATAAGGAAGCACATCCTTGGCATATATCACACCAATGATAGTATCGAGATCGTTTTCATATAGTGGCATCCTCGACAAGCCTTTCTCCTTAATAAGTGCGATTACCTCAGGTAGTGTTGAATCAACAGACACGGCTACAATATTAACACGCGACGTCATGATTTCCCGCACGGAGATTGTTCCAAACTCAATGACATTTTCGATAATTTCCCGTTCATCACCATGAATGGATCCCTCCTGTTCACTTACTTCAGCCATTGTTTTAATATCCTCCGATGTCATTCTGTTAGAAGGAGTTGGCAGGGCTTTCTCCAGGTTCATAGTGGTGTCAGCAATGATCTTGGAAATGGGTGTAAGTGCAACAAAATTTGAATAGATAAACAAATTCATCCGCCTGGATACTTTAAGCGGATTATTGATCGCTATCACTTTTGGTGTGATTTCACTCAGGATCAGTATCATAAATGTGAGCACAATGATCTCCAGCGTATAGACAAGTGTAGATGGCAGGCCGTATGATGCAGCAATCTTACCGGTAATGACTGCACCTAAAACAGAACTCACAATATTCGAAAATGTATTTCCAATGAGTATTGTAGCAAGCAGGCGACGCGGTTTCTCAAGCATTTTGAGAATGCGGGTATCTGCTGCACTATATTTTGGTGCGCGATTCAGCTGATCGAGCTTATTAACAAGTGAGAAAAAGGCCACCTCTGACCCAGAATAGAAGGCACTGAGTAACAGACCCAGCAGCAAGATTAAAGACTCAATTGAAATAGTCACCCAATTTAGGGCCTGGCCATACTCAGCAACAGCAAATACGACCTGTTGAAAAAGGAAAAACGAAGGATTGCTTGGAGGTTCGTCCAATGTATCTAAATAGATGTTAGTAAGTAATGATTGCCCAAAGAGGCGGGGTTTTTAAAATAAAAGTATCAACTGATAACAAATAACTTCTAAGCTTATCAGTTTAATGTAGTATGTCTGTGCCTAAGACTTCGAAAAGTACAATAGAATACCTACATCATTAATTTAACTCTAAAGTTTAACAAAAAAAGGTGACAGTCAAATGTATCTGTCACCTTCTTATTTTATAAATTACTGAATATTGTTCATGCGTAACTACTTAAAATGGAAGATCATCATCCATATCGTCGAAACTATTGAGATCTACAGAACTTCCAACCGGCTCATTTTGGCCACCTGAATTTTGAGATGCCGGTGCACCTCCGCCTGACCCCATGTCACCACGGCTGTCGAGCATCTGCATATTGAGAGCTTTTATTTCTGTTGTATAGCGTTTCTGACCGTCTTTATCTTCCCACTGACGTGTTTGAATCGGGCCTTCGAAATAGGCTAGTGATCCTTTTTTGAGGTACTCCTGGCAAATTTCAGCAAGACGGCCCCAGGCAACAATTCGGTGCCATTCGGTATTTTCTTGTTGCTCGCCATTTCTGTCTTTATAGCGTTCGGTCGTAGCAACACTCAGTGTGGCTACTGCAGTATTTGATTGTGTATACCGGACTTCGGGATCGGCTCCGAGCCTGCCGATTACCATCGCTTTGTTTAATGAACTCATAACTGACTCCTATGTTTTATTATTATATTTAATCTGATTGTATGAACACAAATCAATAAATGCCTTACACTTTTATCTGAGAGCATCCTCAAGTTCCAGTGAGGCGTTGCTGCCTTCGTCCCTGTATTTAATAATAATCGGGCAAGATACACTTAAACCCTGAGACTTACCCCAGTCATTAGAAATTGGGCGTGTTCCTGGTACTACAACTGCTCCTTCAGGAATGGGTGCTCCTTTACCAAGCATTTTTTCTGTAACACAATCATAAACCGGGACTGACTTTGAAAGGGTCACGCCCGGTGCAATTACGGCTCCTTTTTTCACGAGAATTCCTTCAACAATAACACTGCCGGCTCCAATGAAACAATCGTCTTCTATCACAACCGGACTCAAACCTACCGGCTCAAGTACGCCCCCGATCTGCACGCCTGCCGACAAATGCACATTTTTCCCGATTTGAGCGCATGAACCTACAAGCGCATGGCTGTCTACCATGGTACCCTCATCAACGTAAGCACCAATATTGACGTATGCGGGAGGCATCAAAATAACTCCTTTGGCAACAAAAGCACCGCGCCGGATTGAAGAACCTCCGGGCACGAGCCGTACTCCGTCTTCGGGCAGCATCAACCTTGGCGGCAAATTGTCTTTATCTACAAACCCTTCATAAATACCGCCATAGCCAACATTTTCACCCGCCTTGAAGGCATCTAGTATAGCTTCTTTAACTTGCACATTTGCTGCCCATGTTTTGCCATCAGGATAGGCGGCCCGTACAGTTCCTTCTTCAAGTTGGTCTAAGATTTTATTCCAGCTCATTCTTTATTTATTATTTTTGTACCAGGTTTTAATTTCTTTATCAATAGCTATCAATTCTGAAATATCGTTCAATTCATCTTTCGTAAGTGGAAGCCGGAGTTCCGGACTTGCTATCATACCTTTTTTATGGAGTAATAATTTTGCAGGTATTGGATTTGAAGCTGAAAATAGTGCTTCGACCGCACGATTCCATAATGGGAAAAGTGATTTTGTATCACCCGTTAGAGATTTCTCTACATATAGAGCAGTTTCTTCAGGCCATACATTAGCTGCCACGGAAACCAATCCAGCGCAACCGGCTGGTTTAAAGAAAGCCACCAATGCATCATCACCGCTATACAGAGGAAGATCAGGAGCTGTTTGCCTGAATTTCTGGTAAGTGGATAGCTGACCACTGGCCTCTTTTACAGACCAAAAATTCTTGTGATTCTTAAGTGATTCAACAACAGAAGGTGTCAGTTCAATCCCTGTACGAGATGGAATATTATAAATCATACAAGGCTTATCTGATGCATCCAAAAGTCGCTTAAACCATGCTATCTGACCTCTTTGACCTGGTTTCGCATATAAAGGAGTTACCAAAAGGTATGCGTCAATACGCAGGCTGTTACAGTGCTGAATCCATGATTCCTGAGTATCAATATTCATACCACCAACACCCACCATTAGAGGGACCTCAGGCTTAAGTGAGGCTGCAAACTCCACCACATCGCGTTTTTCATCATCAGATAGTGCTAATCCTTCGCCTGTGCTGCCAATCAACAGAATACCGTTACCGGCCTTTTCCTGTCTCTGGATTAAGGTTTTCATTGACTCATAGTCAATTCTTCCACCCTCATCCATAGGGGTAATAAGCGCCGTCCAAAGTGTTTTATCTATTATCATTGATTCAAAAATGCTTTATCAAAAAGTTCAGAAAACTGGTAAACACCCGGCACGATTTGTTGATCACCAATGAGTTTTTCTGCTGCCCATATAGCACCTTCAGCAAAAAGCTTTCTGTCGTGCGCCTCGTGCTTGAGGTAGATGGATTCATATTTTGTTTTTATATGTAGCTCATGTATTCCTTTTACATCCCCAACACGGCTTGAAGATATTTTTGCATCTTTATTCAGCCATTTTTGCCAGGAAAGTGCTGTCCCGCTCGGTGCATCTTTTTTATCCGTATGATGGGTTTCGTGGATGTGAAACTTAGGTGAATCCAGCATGTCACTTCCCTCTCCAAGTACACTAAGTGCTTTCCGAACCACGTTCATACCGAGACTAAAATTCGACCCAATGACCCACTTACTCTGTATTGCCTTTACTTTATCAGGTAAGTCAACCGGCCACTTGTATCCAGTTGTTCCCCAGATCGCAGGCGTGCCGGCCTCCAGCATGATATCAATAATTTCGGATGCCGCATTACCGGGCACAAAAATAATGGCCACATCTGTTTTTGCAACTTCCTTCGCAGAAGGTTTATTCGAACTGTTAAAAGTAACAGCTCGTTTGCCAAGCATTTCAGCAATAGCTCCTCCGGTTTTTCCCGTTCCAATAACAGATATTTTCATGAGTTGAATGATGACTTGTTAGTTGAAATAAATGTTTTATGAATTTTTCTGATGGTGTGTTCAGCGTGCTTACTGTCCACTAAAAAACAGAGATTATGAGAACTCGCACCATGACAGATCAGGCGGATATTTACATCTTCAAGTGAACCGAATACGGGGCCGCTCAGCCCTGCAGTTGCGTGCAAATTGTTTCCAACGAGTGCAATAAGTGCAAGATTTTCTTCAATTTCTACATCAGAAAACTCCTCAAGTTCCTTAATAACAGCATCGGATAACCGGTTCTTATCAGAAGACTGAACATCTGTATCCAGCGTCAGAGATACTGAAACTTCACTGGTTGTGACCAAGTCTACACTTATTTGATATTTTGACAGCACATCAAATAATTTAGCCAAAAAACCATGCCGATGAAGCATATCAAGACTTTGAACAGTTAACAGTGTTTGATTCCTTCTGAAGCTAATTGCCCGAATAACTGGCTGGCTTTTAGGCTTTTTTACAATCCATGTACCGGGTTTCTCCGGTGCAAAACTTGATCCCACATACACTTTAATTGATTTTCGGATAGCAGGTTTGATGGTAGCCGGATGAAGCACCTTTGCGCCAAAGACCGACAGTTCTGCGGCCTCATCAAAACTGAGTTCAGTTAACGGTCTTGCATCAGGTTCTATCCGTGGGTCTGTTGTATAAATGGCCGTAACATCCGTCCATATTTCCAAAACGTCTGCATTCAGCGCTTCAGCAAAAAGAGCAGCTGAATAATCACTCCCTCCCCGCCCGAGGGTGGTTGTGGTTCCATCTTTATATGACCCAATAAATCCCTGCGTCACAACTTTTTGATTTTTTATAAGCTGTGAAAGCTTTTCATCTGCAAATTTCTGAATTGCATTGATATCTGGTTCAGCACTTCCAAACGAATCATCAGTAGAAATTACATCACGGGCATCGAACCACCGGGCGCCGGCCTCTTCTTCGTTTAAAAAAGCTGTGAAAAGTTGTGAAGACAACCGTTCACCACAAGCCAGAATTTGGTCTTTTTGTTTTAGACCCGAAATATCATGCGTACTGAATGTTCGAAGTTCTTCAATAATAATGTCAAGCTCTGGCTGAACAGACCCGGAATGTTTGAGACTCGAGCAAATAGCTCTGTGCTTTTCATCAATTTGATCGATGATCGCCCGTTTCTCAGACTGAGGGAGTGCGCCGCAAAGTGCAGTCAACAAATTTGTGGTGCCCGACGTGGCACTTACTACAATCAGTCGTTTATCAGTATCGCGAGCAACTATACCGGCAGATCGCCTCATGGATTCAGCATCTGCCATACTGGTACCGCCAAATTTTGCTACTTTAGTGAGAGTTGGCATCAGTTTTTTAAAATTTGTTATAGCTTATTAATATACTGAAAAGCGCTGTAGTATTCAGACAGAAATTGCTGTTTTGTTACCTGTAGTGATTGAGCAATAGTAATTACACTGCCAGGTAAATTGAGAGAGATTGTGAAAGCTGAATCTGAATTATTGTATTTATAAATACATTTGTATCTTTAAGACTACTAAAAAAAGTTTAAATACCAATATTAATCTGACAAGGTGATTATTTATGCCCAGCGGAAAGAAAAGAAAACGCGCAAAAATTGCTAAGCATAAGCGAAAGAAAAGATTACGAAAGAATCGTCATAAGAAGAAAAAGTAACACGCTATTTATTTAAATTTGAAAAGGCACGCTCGTCGTGCCTTTTTTATTTTAAGCTGCGTGATCTTTTACTGTTTCATCAACAATCTCAACAACGCGCTTCGCTTTGTAGAGTAAGTGAATAAGTTTTCTGTCTACAAATTTGTGAACGTCACATAGACTCTTCAAATCTGTAAACGAATATTGAAAGTAGGAGATGAGTTTTATGGCACTAAGGTATTTACCATCTTTATCGACATCAACTTCAATATGCCATCGCGTGATGATATCGTCACTGATCAAAAGTTCATTGACCTGATCACTTGCCTCACTCATCCATTCACTCGCCTTCTGAATTCTGAAATTTGCATCGCCGTTTGATGCGTGAGGCTGGCACCGGTCCTCTTGAAAATGCCAGGTAACTTCAATATCAATTATCGGTTTTACATTAGTTTCTGAAAATGTTTCAGATTGAAGAATAGGATGGCTGTCTGTCCCATTCAACTGACGTGCCAATGAAGCTTCACGAAATCGGTCCCAGTCGAAATTGATTGAGAGCGCCTTCAAGTGATTAGTTGAATGGCTCAGATCTATATAAAACTCTAAACCGGCAGCATTAATCTTTGATTCTTCCCAGGTTTTGAATTTCGTGACATTAATGTTTCTCTTGAGTAGCGAACCGTTTATTTTATTGACAATCGACTGAAATATCGGGTAGTCCATACACCAATTTATTTTTCTGTTATCGTGTCCTTTGATATCCCGCAATGAATAATTATTACACATTAATATATCTAAGCAAGCACCTTAAAAACAAATGTGTTGGAGTAAATTATTCATACGGGTATTCTCCGCACAAAAATGTCTGGGAAGGTTTTTTCGATAGTAACGAGGGTGAATTTCGAATTGTTTTCAGTGCTGATAGTCGTGAAACGGCTATTTTTACAGATACTTACCGCAACCCGAAAAAGTCGAATGTCACTACTTTTTTTGAAGATCTTAAAGAAAATTTAATTGTAGATGTGATTCTCGCCAAGGGCGACAGGTGGGTTACGATTCGTTTTGACACGGGGGACGAGCTTTTGTTTCAACTATTCGGTAATACTCCAAATATTTATCACGTCCGCAATGACATAATTCAGGAATCATTCAAAGCTCCCGAACAGCACGAAGGTAATAAGAAGCCTGCGCCAAGAGAAGGCCGCTCTATGCCTGAACTTCAATCGTCATGGAAACCTAAAACAGTGATCACCAAAACAGATCCAAAATTTCCAAGACATCTCATTCAGCCGATTATTGATCACTACGATCTGAGTTCCCAATCTCAGCAAGACATTCGTAATTTAACACTGAGGCTATCCGAACAGATGAGAAACAATCCAGAGTTCAGGGTTCTCCAGAATGGCAACCTCTGTCTGATTTCCCGGAATAATTTGCCGATCGAGGATATTAAAGTCTTTAATAACTGCAACGAAGCCGTTCGTTTTGCCTATTACAAAACATCACGCGAACGCCGTCTTTCCAAACGAATTGAAAGCATCAAACCAAGACTTCAGGGTGCAATTGAGAAAACTGAACGTACGATATCACAGCTTGAAAATGCTGACAAAGCCCTCGAGCGCGCAGATAACTATGAAAATTACGGACACATTCTAATGGCTCACGCGCATGAGGATATCCAAAACGGTACGGAGTCTGTCACATTTCAGAATTTTTACGAAGACAATGAACCTGTAACAATCTCTATCAAACCGACACAGACCATTGCCGAAAATGCCCAGCGGTATTACGAAAAGGCATCCAAGGCAAAAAAACGTGTAAAAGAATCTAAAAAACGAATGAATAGGCTTCAGAAAGAACTTGATGAACTGTATTTAGTCAATGAATCATTCAACAGTCTGGAAAAGATCTATGAGTTTGATGACTGGCTGGACGACCACAGAGAACAGCTCAATCGTCTGGGAGTACTATCTCAAAATCAGCAAACTGAAACACTTCCGTTTCGCCGGGCTGAAATTGACAACTATGAAATTTGGATTGGAAAAAATGCCAAAAGCAATGATAAGCTTACGGCAAGAGCACATAAAGAAGATATCTGGCTTCATGCCCGAGGCGTTGGCGGATCTCATGTTGTCATCAGAATGAATAATAACAAAGAATATCCTCCGCGCCACGTAATGCTTAAAGCGGCATCTGTTGCAGCCTGGAATTCTAAAGCTAAAGGATCAAAGCTTGCACCCGTAATTGTAACTAAAAGGAAATATGTATCCAATCCCAAAGGTGCCCCTGCAGGAGCCGTACGCGTTCATAAAGAAGAAGTGGAAATGGTAGAGCCTAAAAAACTTTCTGAATGGACAAAATAAAATTGAAAAAACCCGTTTTTCTTTGCGGCATGATGGGTTCCGGTAAATCAACGGTTGGCCGTGCACTAGCCAATAGACTTGAAGTGCCATTCTGTGATCTTGATGAACTTATCGTTGAAGAGACCGGAATGACAATTCCTGAAATATTTAAAGAGGAAGGCGAATCAAAGTTTCGTGAAATAGAAAGGAAAATTCTGATTCGTGAGTCCCAGTATTTTAAGGGCGTGATGGCTCTTGGCGGTGGATCACTGCAAAATCAACATATGATTGACCATCTGAAAATATATGGTTGGCTCATTTTTCTTGATGTCCCTCAATCCGTAATTTCAAAACGAATTACAGGGGATACAAACCGCCCGATGCTGAACGCTAATGATAATGATAATAATAATGAATCAGCCCATCATGAGGCAGACAGTAAAATTCAACGCCTTATGGCTGAGCGGCGGCCGCTTTACGAGCAGGCAGAAATAACAATACAAACCGGTGATAAACCTGCAGATGAAATTGCGGATAAACTTATTAAAAAATTAAGGTTATATGACGGCTTCAATAGACGTTAAATCTTCTTCAGGAACGTACCCTTGCACCGTTGGCAGCGATGTTTTTGATGGCAAAATTGCTGAGATCCAAGAAAATACAAATTTCGACACCTGCTTTATTCTGGCAGATGAGAATCTTTGGAATTATCATCATAAACATATTGAAGAAACATTCAACAAATTACCTGTTGATTATACCCTACAGATAATACCCTCGGGTGAACAAAGTAAGTCCGTCCGGCAATGGAAAAAACATGTCGATTTTCTTCTCAAATCAGGTGTACGTAGAAATACACCCCTTTTTGCTATTGGCGGCGGCGTTACCGGAGATCTAGCCGGGTTCGTAGCCGCAACAACACTTCGGGGTATTCCGCTGTATCATGTACCAACCACACTTCTGTCAATGGTGGATAGCTCTATCGGCGGAAAGACAGGTGTTAATCATGAAACAGGAAAGAATCTTATCGGATCATTTTATCAACCTAAGGAAGTGGTAGCGGATGTAAACTTTTTGGCCACACTTCCCCACCGGGACTGGACCAACGGGCTGAGTGAAATATTAAAGTATGCGGCTATTAAAGATCACTCCATTTTTGATACATGTGAAATTTTTAAAACTGATACCGTTCTCAAAGCACATACTGATGAGCTCAAAAATCTTATCCTGAAATGTATACAGATTAAAGCAGATATTGTGGCTGCAGATGAGTTTGAAGCAGGAACACGTGCATTTCTTAATTTTGGACATACATTCGCACATGCACTTGAAAAAGTGCTGGACTTCAGTGCCATGAATCATGGTGAAGCTGTTTATCTTGGAATGCTGGCTGCCATTACCCTTTCGCAGGAGACCGGCGCTCAAATTGACGATTCTCCGATTAGACGCTTTAGATCACTTTATAATTTCAGGGTCGGTCATGAGATTCTTTCAGAAGATAAATTGTTTAAAGCGATGAAAAATGACAAAAAAGTTATAGATGACTCACTTCGATTCGTTTTATTACATAATTGGCAACAACCTGTGGTTAAGTCTGTTAATGAAAGTGAGTCTATCAAAAAAGCCTGGCTTACCGTTTACAATGAACTTCAATAATTTAGACTGAATTGCTCTTACGCTGGATTTATAACATCTGGAATTTTTTGCTCAAGTTTTTGAGCTACCTGCTCTTGTTTGCGCTGATATTTGGCGGACTGGCTTTAGGGGCTCTCCAGCTTCCTGTTAGTAAAAACTATGTTAGCGGTCAGATCATTAACGCATTTAATGATCAATATACCGGAAGTGTGGCCATAGGGTCGATGGAAGGATTTATTCCTTTTCAAACTCAGCTTAATGACGTTCAGTTTTATCCTGCTGCCAGTTCAGACAGTACCAGAAACGACAGTCAGATCCCATTTTCAGTTGAAGAAATCTTTATCTCAATTGACATTTGGCAGCTTATTCGTGGTAACATCAATATCACTGAATTAGACCTCCGATCTCCAGATCTTATTCTTCACAGAGACGAATCAGGACTTACAGTTGTCAACCTTTTTACGCGTTCATCGCCTTCAGAGACGAGCGGGCAAGCCGGAAATTTTATTAAGAACTTTTCAATCTTTGCACCCAAAATATCCCTTTTAAACGGCCAGGTGCTGATCGACAAGTCTGTAAACACAATTTCCGATTATTCTTTGCCCGACTCACTAAAACTGACAAATCTGGATGCGTCTTTCTTTGTCGAGTCTCTGGACATGCAGCAGTTCATAGAAGTAAATTCATTTACAACGCAAACTAATGTTGAGGACTTTAATGATATCAGCCTGAACGGCCAGTTATTTACAAATGGTATATCGTTAGAGTTGAATAGGTTTAATTTCCGAACAGAGAGTGCCGTTTTTGAATTTTCAGCTGAAGCATCGCCTGTTAATATTTTTGAACAGGACATTGAAGATCAGCTTTTGAATGCTTCTTATTTGCTAAATGTCGAACGTATCAATATCGGCAATAATATCATCAACCGTTTTCAAACACCTCACCTGCAGCTTAAACAATCCCTGGAGTTCAGTGGAAATGTAAATGGAGATCTTGATTCACTATATATTGATAATTTTCAGCTCATCAATGGAAATTCTTTTGTTATTACGGATGGGGTCCTGACGGATCTCAACAGCGAGGAATTTGCTTACGATTTTTCACTAACAAATCTTGTTATTGATGCTACTGATCTAAGACAGATACTTCCCCAAACCCAGCTTGATTCGATTCAAATAGATAAGTACGGCTTAACGACCGTCCAGGGTGATATTTTTGGAGATCTTCGTTCTCTTAATGCCCGGCTCGATCTGGATTCTGATTTGGGACGAGCTGAAATAGATACCGGTCTGGAATTTGACGGAGATCAAAATTTCAATTTCACAGCAGAACTGGATTCCCTCGACATCTCCCCCATTTTCAGAGATAGCACGGGTACATCTGTCCTCAATGGAAGAATTGTAACAAATGGGCAGGGATACAACAGATCAGCTTCAGCCCAAACAAGACTCATGTTTGCAGGAAGTAAGATCAAATCGCATAATTTTCAATCCCTGGATGCAACTATTAATTACAGTGACAACACCGGAGAGTATAATCTTAGCATGATTCAGGGTCAGGCAGAAGGAAATGCTTCCGGAACATTTGGGCTTGGCGACTCTTATGAGTTTTCAATGGAGGCAATCGCTCAAGCCTTAAACTTAACTGATTATCTGCCGAACCTGCCTTACGATACCGCAATATTTAACGGTTCTCTAAGTATCGAAGCCACAGGATCAGGATTAGACGATCTAGCAGGCCAGTTTAAATTCGACATTTCACAATCCATCATAAATTCCGACACTTTACGCCCTCATCAATTCTATGTAGATATCAATAATCCGGGGCCAAATCAGCCCAGAGAACTTCGCATGACAAGTTCTTTTTTAAACCTGAACGCATCAGGAACACTCTATCCAAACCTTCTGGCCGGAGCATCAAAGCACTGGTATAACTATTTGACAGAGCGTATTAACAACGAGCTTTTTTTAAAAACCTCGCTTAATGAGTTATCTCTTCCTGCTGATTATGCAAATGCTGAATTCGATGATACTGCAGATCTGTCGATCAATTATCGATCACGTGATCTGAGCCTGTTGAAAATTTATATTCCTGAATTACCTTCGATTATTTCGGCTGCTGAGATGAATTTGAGCATTAATGCGACGCGTGACAGACTTAGTATTAATGGTAATATATTTGACGATTCTCTGAGGGTAAACAAATCATCATTTGATGATCTGGGATTGACATTTAACAGCAGCTTTCGGTATGGTGAATTGCTTAAAAATGGGAGTGTTGATTTTCAGATCAACAGCCCTGATTTGTCAATCAACGATCAATACATTGTAAAAGGGGCATCTGTAAATCTTAGCCTCAGGGATAGTATTGTAACAGTTCGGCAGCAGATAGACAGAGCCTTGGAAAACCTTTTTTATCTTGGAGAGACGACAACGAAATGGTCAGATGATCAAATTAGCACTACTATAGATAGCCTTTCGATTGGCTCCAATACATATGCATGGTACTCTGACGGTTCACCCGAAATCATTTACAGACGCGATGATTCTGTCACATTCAATGATTTTTCACTTACAAGTAATGAAGATTACTTTGAGATAGACGGTACTTTTAGTGAAAGTTTCGAAGACTCTGTTGATTATAATATCCGGAACTTTGACCTCAACCGGGTATCCGGTCTCATAGGCGGCCGTATTCGATTTGAGGGGCTCGTAAATGGTAATTTTACGACCCGGACATTAAGCACAGTCCCATCTATTCAGGGGGATTTGTCCGTACTTAATGGACGCATCAACAATCGCGTCGTCGGAGATCTCACATTTAGAAGCCGGTTCAATTCAGAAGAAAACAGGTTCGATACTGAATTCAGGCTATATACCGATCCTGAAAAGTATGGTGACTACCTAATATCCAATAATGGTATTGGTAACGATTTATTCTTTGAGGGTTATTTCAAGACTCCGGATCAGGATGGTGAAATTTCAGAAGGCAACCTGGCATACTTTAATGCCGACTTAAGAGAAATTGATATGTGGATAGTAACTTTCATTTCACCAAATATTATTACTGAAATGGAGGGCAGCGGTCAGGGAAGCGGATACTTTTTAGTAGACAGCACGGGTTATGATTTTGAAGCAACCTTTGATGTTGAAGAGGTCAGTGGTGTGCCTGTATTCACTAACGTACCCTACACTCTTGGCGGCGAGCTTACGTTTAACCGGGAGGTTGGGCTTATTTTTGATGAAATACGTATTGATGATGGAAGAGGTGGTTCAGGCAAATTTACCGGAACTGTAGATCTGGATGATTTCAGCCCTATGAACTACCTCGATCTCAGAATGGAACTGGACGATTTGCGGTTCATGAACAACGCCCAGGATCCAAATGTACCTTTTTACGCAGATCTCACCGGAACCGGTGTGGCTATTCTGGATGGTACAAGTCTGAATCCCAGTCTCAGATCTCAAACGCCCATTATTTTATCGAGTAACTCAGACATCTCGATACCCCTTCTGGAGCAAACAGAACTCCAGCAGGATCGACGTTTCATTCAGTTTGTAGATTCTTTCGATAGGCCCTTCACATCGCAAGGTGGCAATTCGGAGAATGGCGGCAGATCAACAGAAACAGAAGAAGATGTTGAACTGACATTTACGGAACGTTTTGAGATGAATATGCAATTTATCGCAAACGATCCGGTTCAGGTACGGATGATTTTCGACCCGGTTACCAATGATATTTTAAGCGCTAACGGAACGGGTACGATTCGTCTGATTCTTGAAGATCAGGATTTGAGTATGTATGGCCGTTTTAATATTTCGGGTGGACAATATCAATTTGTGGGCGGTGATATTTTTACCCGTCGATTCGAAATACAGGATGGCGGAACTATTGTGTGGTCGGGCGACCTGGTAGATGCAGATCTTGACGTTACTGCTTCTTACAGGGCAAGACCTGATATTTCAACCTTGATTCCTTCTGGCACAAATTTCCAGAGAGTTCCAATTGAACTGATTCTGGAAATCGGCGGAACTATCAGCCAGATTGAAAACGATTTCTTTTTCCAGCTGCCAAGCGGTATTGAGGGAACGCAGGATCCGACCATTGCAGCCCAGATAAACAGGCTGAATCAAAATGAGGAAGAAAAAGTATTACAGTCTTTCGGAATCTTGTTAACAGGAAATTTTGTACCTTCAGACGAGTTACAGAACCCGGAGTTTGGAAACGTCACCGGAACGAATACTTTAGTTAATCCATTGGTATCCAGTCAGATCATTAGTCCGCTATTGTCTAATCAGATCAATTCACTTCTGCGAAGCGACATCACATTTGACGTAGATTTTAATCTGAATGCGTTTAATGAAGTGGATTTGGGCGTTGCCCTGAGACTTTTCAACGATCGAATTGTCTTACGCAGAGAAGGTCAAATTACCGGCGAGAGTGAAATTGGCGATCTCGGGGCTACATACAGAATCAATCAAATATTTTCATTAACAGCATTTCACAGGCAGGATATTACACTATCAACCCGATCTGAAACTGAAACCCGCCAAACACAGGAGATGAACGGAATGGGCATTGAAGCTCAATTTCAGTTTAATACCTGGCAAAATTTAAAAAACAGAATCGTATCGTCCATTCGAAAATTGTTTGGATTGAAAGAAGACGAGCCAGACGCTACAAACGATTCTGATTCTCTGGCAGAAAATTAATCATAGTTCAAAAATAATACATGAGTAAAGACAACCTATCATCACTCGACAAACAAATAATCAAGATTTTAGAATCCTATCCGGATGCATCCATTCCAATTCCAATTTTGCTTGATGCTTTGAGTCTGTCTTCAAAAAAAGACTCACGAAAACTCAAAAACTCTGTAAACAAGCTCAAACAAAAAGGAATTTTAAGAGTAAGCAAAGGTAACCTTGTACGGTTAAACGAACCGGCTGTGAAGGAAGATAATGTACACACCGGAAAACTGGATGTAACCAGCCGTGGTGACGGATATGTAATAGTTGAAGACCGTGATCAGGATATTAAAGTACCAAGCCGTCAGATGAGTACTGCCCTTGATGGCGACATTGTAAAAGTAAGGATTACCGGGTACCACAAAAAGAGTAGTAAAGCGATCGGAAAGATTGTTGAAATCGAAAAAAGAGCCAGGTCAAAGTTTGTTGGCACGCTCAGGAAAGAAGCTCACAACACGTATATTATTGAGCCTGACCAGAAGTCTTCAAGAGTTGACTTTTTTGTATCACCAGATGATCTGAACGGGGCTGAACCCGGACAAAAAGTTACCTTTAATCTTGTAAGCTGGGATGACGTTCGCGGATATCCACAGGCTTCCATCGATAGTATTTTAGGCGATGCAGGAAGCAATGAAGCCAATATTCTATCCATTCTGGCTGAAAAGCAATTCGATGCGGAGTTTCCTCAGGAAGTTGAAAGCTTTTCAAATAGCATTCCCGATGAAATACCTCAAAAAGAAATTGATCGCCGTTTAGACATGAGGGATGAAGTGGTAATGACCATCGACCCGCCTGATGCGCAAGATTTCGATGACGGTTTGAGTATCGAAATACTCAATAATGGAAACTACTATCTGGGTGTTCATATCGCCGATGTAACGCACTACATGCCTAACGGTTCTGTGTTAGACGATGAGGCATATGAACGTGGTACCAGTGTTTACCTGGTCGATCGCGTAATCCCGATGCTCCCTGAGCGCCTGAGTAATGGACTTTGCAGTTTGCGCCCATTTGAAGATAAACTGGCCTATAGCTGCTTTATTGAAGTTGCTCCAAATGGCAAGGTTGTTGACCACTCCATTAAGGAAACTGTGATTCACTCACGTCAGAGATTTACATATGATGAGGTTCAGGAAGTTCTGGACGGTGAAAAATCTCATCCATACGAGAACCAGCTGAAATCACTTCAAACATTAGCGAATGTTCTGCTCGATAAACGATTTAGAGAAG
Organism: uncultured Rhodohalobacter sp.; assembly: GCA_964625635.1. Taxonomy (GTDB): domain Bacteria; phylum Bacteroidota; class Rhodothermia; order Balneolales; family Balneolaceae; genus SW132. Next base: position 25,879 of record CAZVEP010000006.1, on the reverse strand, counting down.
GCTCAATAAATTTTGAAACCCCTGAGCCACGATTTATTCTGGATGATTCAGGGAAACCGATTGATGTTATCGTGAAAGAACGAAAGTTTGCTCACAAACTCATCGAAGAGTGCATGCTTCTTGCCAATAAAACGGTTGCGAAACATGTAGACGGATTGCGTTCAAATAAAAAATCCAAAAATGATCACCCCTTCCTATATCGTGTACACGGTGAGCCGGATTTGGAAAAGCTCAATAATATCAAAGAGACCGCAAAACCGTTAGGTATTGATCTAGAACTAGGGGGTAAAGTATCAGCCCAGAAAATCAATGATTTTCTGAAGAAGGTAGAAGATACCTCACTGGAGAATATTATTAACGGTCTGATGCTGCGCTCTATGGCTAAAGCCGAATACAGCCCGAAAAATATTGGTCACTTCGGGCTGGGATTTAAGGACTATGCTCACTTCACAAGTCCCATTCGGCGATACCCGGATGTAATTGTTCACCGCTTACTTAAACGATACAATTCCGGCGGAAAAGAATACACTTACGATCAACTAAGTGAAATGGGTGAACACACAAGCCAGCGAGAGCGTTATGCCGTTGAAGCAGAACGCGATTCTGTTAAGCTTAAACAGGTTGAATACTTATCTGATAAAATCGGCCAAACGTTTAAGGGCACAATCAGTGGCGTTACAGAAAATGGACTTTATGTTGTTCTGGATGACAGCTACTGTGAAGGCATGATCAGGGTAAGCGATTTGAATGATGATTATTATGTATTTAACCCACAATTACATTGCCTTACAGGTCGTTCTAAAGGCAAGAAGTATCGATTAGGTGATTCCATTCAGGCGAAAGTAACTCGTACCGACATGGAAAAGCGCCAGATTGATTTGACACTTGGTTGATCTAAAATTTATTGCTTACACATTATGTCTCTATTAAAAAAACTCGTCCTGGTTTTATTTCTGGGACTTTTTATGGGTTCATTCGCAGCTGAACAACTATTCGCCCAGTATTTTTATTTTGGGAAAAACAGGGTTCAGTATGAAAATTTCGATTGGAGATATATCGAAACCGATCATTTTGATATTTACTACTACAACTCTAAAAACTATCATCTCGCGCAATTTACTGCTGAAACAGTCGAATCATCACTCGAACAGCTCGAAAATGATTATGGCGCACAGCTGACCGATCGTATTCCTGTTATCATATACGATTCTCATAGCGACTTTTCTCAGACAAATGTCGTTCGGCTACCCGTTGATGCACAGGGAATCGGAGGTGTCACGGATAAATATAAAAATCGAATGACACAACCGTTCATGGGTGATTATGCCGATTTTCGCCGGACACTTCAGCATGAACTTACCCATGCATTTATTAATGATGTATACTACGGCGGCGGTGTTCAGTCAATTGTTCAGAACAATATACAATTACGTTTCCCACTATGGTTTGAAGAAGGGTTAGCTGAATATCTTGCATTGGGATGGGACACCAACACCGATATGTTCATGCGAGATGCCGTATTAAATGACTACCTCCCTCCCCTTCAACGGCTGGGTGGTTACTTTGCTTACAGGGGCGGACAATCTTTTTGGTATTACATAGAGACCGAGTATGGCCGGCCTAAGATTACTGAAATCCTTGAACGAATCAGACTAACACGAAACGTTCAGCAGGCAATTGAACAATCCGTTGGTCTTGGAGTTGAAGAGCTTTCTGAACGCTGGAGCGAATTTTACAGACAGCGATATTTTCCTGAAGTTGCTAATCGCCAGACGCTCAGCAGTACGGCTACCCAAATTACCGGACGCAACAATGCCCGGGCTTCTTACAACACAAGTCCCGCAATCTCGCCCAATGGCGATCGCATTGCTATGATTTCTAATCGCCGAGGTGTTTTTGATGTGATAGTCGTTGACGCAAATACCGGTGAAAAGCTAAAAACGATTGTCAGTGGTTCCGACAGCCCAATGTTTGAAGAGTTGAATATTCTGAATCCTAATCTTGCCTGGTCACCTGACGGACGAAAAATTGCACTTTCAAGTAAGTCACAGGGATCCTATAATCTTGCAATCGTAGATTATGAAACCAAAAGTGCCACTACAACAAAATTTCCTTCTCTCGATGCAATCAACTCTGTAGCCTGGTCGCCTGATGGATCTAAAATCGCATTTGATGGAAACATTGGTCCATACCAGAGTATTTTCGTATACAATCTTGAGAACGATGAATTTTTGAATCTAACCGGAGACGTCTTTACCGATAAGGAACCGGCATGGGCAGGCGATAGTGAGACTGTCTACTTTGTGTCGAACAGGGGAAATTCACTTGAACCCCATACTTACCTTGCTGGCTCAACACCCATCACAGATAATACATTTTTTGAGACAGATCTATATTCCATTAATATTAATTCGTCTCAAATTCAGCGCCTAACCAGTACAGTAAACTGGTCGGAGTCGCAACCAACTGCAACACGTGACGGGCGCCTGGTATTTGTATCCGATCAGAATGGAATCCCGAATATATACGAGTATGAACTCGATAGCCGTACCGTCTACCCTTTAACCGACCTTCAGTCGGGTGTGATGCAGATTTCTGTTTCAAATGACGGAACCCGACTTGCCTTTAACGCTCTGAATGATGGGTCACCAGATGTCTATGTTATCAGATCCCCATTTTCCCGACGGATTGAAGAACCATTAGAACCTAATCAATGGGCTCAGCAGCGAGAAGAATGGACGCCCTCGGAACGGGTTCCATCTATTGGGTATGCCCGAAAGCTCATAAGCGAACGCTCTCAGGGGAATGTTTTGAATGCAAGACAAGTACTTGCCGAGAGACAACCACCCAAGAGCAGCCAAAGCCAACAGGGAGAACAAACGCAGCAGGCCGAAAGTGATACTACAAACCAACAAAGATCGACTGAACGCATAGATTTTCGTAATTATCAGTTTGGTGAAAGTGTGGTAAGGGATACAACCCTGGAACTCAGGGATGATCCGAGAAATTTTGAGCCGGATAACAACACAACTGAAAACGGACTTTACCGTCCAAAGGCATACCGAATTCAATTTTCACCTGACTTTAGTTATGCTGCCGGTCAGGTAAATACGTATTCCGGATCATCAGCTGTAGCTTTTCTTTCACTCAGTGATTTATTTGGGAACCACCAGATAACGCTTGGAACAGATCTTACATTCGATCTGCGAAACAGTGATTACCTGTTTCAATATGGCTATCTGAAAAACAGAACTAATTTTTACGCCTCGTTTAATCACCAGTCGCGAAACTACCAGACGTTTTCCGGAGAACTGATTCGATTTAGAACATTCAGTGTAAATGCTGATTTTCAGTACCCGCTAAATCGCTACCAGCGTTTTGATTATGGAATCTCAGCAATCGGTATTTACAGAGATTTCAATTCAGTGAGAAGCCTTGGAAATCTGAATAATCGGAACGACAGCAGTTTCTTTCTGAATCCTTCAGTCACTTTTACCGGTGACTATACCATTCCACAACCCGGAAGTATTACTCCAGGCGGTGGTTCAAGGTATTCCATTCGTATCTCTGGCAGTCCCTATCTCACGAATAGCACCCCTCAGTTTGCTACAGTATTGGGTGATTACAGAAAGTACTTCAACCTTGGCAACAGAACTTCTTTTGCTTTCCGTGGTTCTGGTGCTTACAGTCTGGGACGTGATTCACAAACATTCTTCATGGGAGGAATGCTTGGCTGGATTAATCAGAAATGGAGCAATGCAGAAATACCTTTTGACAGACTTGCAGACACATTTTTTACACTGCCTGCGACTCCTCTAAGAGGTCATAAATTTAACACGACGTTTGGCGATAAGTTTTCGCTTCTAAATGCAGAATTCCGATTCCCTCTTTTTGCAGCTGTTCTTCCGGGACCAATTCCCCTCATCCCGCTTTACAATATTACCGGAGTTGCATTTGTTGATGCAGGTGCTGCCTGGGGATTTGAGAATTATTTTAGTGAAAGCAAGCAACTGGATTTTAAAGTCGCAACCCCAGAAGCTGTATTCCTGAATCCCAACGATGGAACACCAAGAGATGGAGAACCACTAGAAGGGGATATAGAATCAACTGTAATTGACGGTGATATCCTGATAGGAGCCGGTTTTGGACTTCGGACCATTCTGCTTGGTCTTCCGTTTCGTTATGATGTAGGCTGGCCTTATTTCAGAGATGGTTTCGATGGCGATCCTATTCACTACTTCTCGATTGGAATCGATTTCTAATTCCAAATTTAAAAAAATTGAAACGAAGCCTCTGTAATGTATAATTGCAGGGGCTTTTCTTTTTCTACCGGTAAATGACAATATCTATTTTTTCCCGCCTTGATTTGTTATTGAGATCCAAAATGATACTTTTGGAATTTTCATCATAACGCCAGCTATTTTTACCTGAAGAGTTCTGAGACATTAAAAGCTTTTCACCACTAACATCAATTGAATCCGGCCTTACTGTATATTTAAAGTGAATGTTGTACGAACGGTAATCACTCATTCCATCAAATTCAGCCTGAACTGCGCCAATTGTGAGTTTTAAATTACCGCTTATCTCATTGTATCTGAACATTGTACGCGCAGCTTCTGCCCTCCTGTATGCCCGGGTTATACCATCATCTTCGACAAGCCGAAAGGCTCCTGCATCACCTGTGTAGATCTCTACCTTCAAATTATTTGAGTCCTCGCCATTAATGAATGGAATGACGGAGCCGGCTTTCACAAATAAGGGTAGGTAATTCAGAGACGTCCCAACAAACCAAGACTGCCCCGCCTCGTATGCTTCACCTGTATGATAGTTATACCATCGACGGCCTTCAGGAAAATATACAAGTCGACCATCGCTACCAGGTGTTATTACTGGTGCCACTAAAAATGCATCACCGTATAAGTATTGATCGGGATATTCTCTGAAACCTGTAATCACACTTTCATTTGTTTGGCGAGTGTAGTGAGCATGCGTGTATGTGTAAGGAAAGAGAGAATTCCTCAATTCAATGGCTTTTTGGAGGTGCTCTTTTTCAAGCTCACTCATTTGATGAAGATTTTCAGGAAAAATAAGATGCATAACCGGCAGAAATGCCGAGAGTTGAATGGATCTGATAAAAAGCTCAGAATCCCGGTTGATGCTATGTACCGGTTCTGCCGGATAATTGATGGGAAAGGATAAAAAAGGCATGTTATAGAGACTTGCTGCCGGATCTGACACATCATCAATAAGCTCCCGATATCCTCCAGGAAGGTAATTGTCACCATCAACGCTCCGCGGAGAAGACCACTTAAAATCATATAGTGGTGTTATAGGAGCCGGAAACTGTTTTAGATCAGACTTAAAGGCATTTTTAATTCCATGAAATAAAACAGACCTACGGTCATCTTCTCTCACCTGCTGATACGTTTTATGCAAGTGGATCAGGCAATCTAATCCCGGAGAATTCTGAGTCACAATAAATTCAATTCCCGATTCAAATAGCGTTTCAGCTTCAATACTGAAACATTCATTGATCTGAGAATTAATGCCTTTCGCAATACTATTATTTTCTAACTCGGCAGATATTATCCCGGGTAACCGTTCGGGTTCACCATCAACCCAAACTGCACCTAGCTTATCTGAATCTACAAGTCTAACAAATGTAGAATCAGTGTAAAAAGCCTCGGGATGGTTTGTATTTAAGCCAATAACTGGTTTAAAAACCCACGATGGCGGTAGCATTACGGGCAGCTCTCTGAATAAATCAGAAGCACTCAAATCAGTTCTTTTTGAAGACGGTAAGCCAAGACCGAACGGACGAACAGAATTCTTCAGTGACATTTGAAATTTATGAATCTGAACATCATCTGAATTTCGGGGAGTGATAGAGACTGAATATTGTCCCGCCTGATCAAATGAAATTAGATTAGAATCACTGTCATTGGCTGCCCTCTCCCAGGTCAGCCTGTTCTGTTGTGCCAAAGCGACGGTTGCCCTTGACACAAGAAAATTATCCGGGCCTGAAAAAGATATATCCATCATCGATCGAGAACCAGTATGCCCCGGAAACGCTGCAAGTAACCAGAATGAATAATTGCCTGGATTGGAAATGTAAATCGAAAACGAAAGAGGTCTTCTGCCAGATGTGTCAGACGGACTGTAACTGAGTCCACGACTGTTTATAAAATGGATAGACTCCCAGCCACCCGCACTTAAAGTATCATTAATTTCGCCTGAAAGAATCCCGTCAACCTCATAAAAATCAGCCGGCGGAATATTTGAGCACCCGGCGGATAATAATGAAACGAGTAAAATAAGGAGAGAAAAACGAAACAGCCTATTTTTCGAAAGAATCAAATAATCAAAACTAAAAAAAAGAACACCGGATTTTTTAAATAAACGCGTCTGAGTCATCCTGCATTAAATTATGCTAAATAAAGAAAATACGATGTTCTGATCGCAGGATGAAATAATACTCAGCAGGCAAGTTCACCTTATCTAAACCAGGATGAACATTGAGTATGTATCAGGAATTGGAATTATTAACCTGATTCTTAAAATCCTTGGATATCTTAAGCGTCGGAACATACTGCTCAGGAACAATAACTTCTTCATTAGTCTTTGGATTTCGCGCAACTCTCTGCGCACGTTTTACAACTTTAAAACTGCCAAATCCTCGAAGTTCGATTGTTTCTCCTCGTTTCATGGCGTCAATAACAGTATCCATGAAACCGTTCACTACAGCTTCCGTTTCAACTTTAGTAAGCCCTGTAGATGATGATATTACATCAACAATATCTGCTTTAGTCATGTCAAAGGGTGGTTATTTGAAATTGGTTTCTCATAGTTCATTGAGTTCAGGTAGTTTACACTGATCTCAATCTTCTGTCCTCTAAGAAATTTCAAAGTCAAATCGTTCATTAATACCCAATTTTTATTAAAAAATGACTCTATTTATTTATACATTCGAGGCTGAGGAAATCACAACCACATTTTTTTTAGATGGAAACATTCGAATGGGTCATTAATTTACTTTTAGATTTGATTTGGAATACGCCTGAGAGCCTGCCTTTTATGGTAGTCGTATTACTCTCTTTTGGTATTTTTATCACTGTCAGGCTGGGTTTTATCCAAATCACCCGGTTTAAGCATGGCCTAAAGGTTGTGAGCGGTCATTATGACGACCCAAACGACGAAGGTGACATTAACCACTTTCAGGCATTAAGTACCGCTTTATCTGCAACTGTAGGAATTGGAAATATTGCCGGTGTTGCACTTGCTATCCACTTTGGAGGCCCGGGCGCACTCTTCTGGATGTGGATTACAGCCGTTTTAGGGATGGCAATTAAATTTACGGAAGTAACACTTGCTCAGGAGTTCAGAATAACAAATGAAGACGGATCCGTATCAGGCGGGCCAATGTACTACATCGAAAAAGGTCTTGGCCCAAACTGGAAATGGCTTGCTGTTGCCTTTTCAATTGCCGCCGCAATTTGCGCCTTTTTAACAGGTAATGCAGTGCAGGCCAATACGGTTGCGGATGTAATGCTTACCGATTTTCAGATGCCAAAGGCTTTAACCGGCCTCATCACCGCAGGGCTTGTTGGCGCTGTAATTTTGGGTGGTATCAAAAGAATTGGCTATGTAACCTCCAGGTTGGTGCCATTTATGGCAACACTATATGTGCTTGGCGGACTCATCATTTTAATCATCAACTATGATTCAGTAATTCCTTCATTCATTCAAATAGTAACCAGTGCATTTAATCCGCAGGCAGGTCTGCTTGGTGTTGGATCCGGGGCATTTATTTTTACGCTTAGCTATGGAGTTCAGCGTGGTTTGTTTTCCAATGAAGCGGGTCAGGGGTCTGCACCGATTGCCCACTCTGCTGCTAAAACGGATCAGCCGGTTCGCGAAGGTGTGGTTGCACTTCTTGAACCATTTATCGATACACTGATCGTATGTACCATTACCGGCCTTGTAATTGTTTCTACCGGCGCATGGGATATGTATCACTCAGCAACAGTTTTCCCAAATGAGGATCCGATTTCCTACGTCGTTGATGAAGGTGACGATCCATCCATACTTTATTTTGAAGATGGCGTACCCATCAATGGTGAGATGCTTCGATACAACGTATCTGTTGATACCATGTTTACCGATGCTGAAGAAAGCGTTCTTTTTAATGGACGTATAGAAGGAGTTGACAGTAACCCTGTGATTTTTGAAGACGATGATTCTGCCCTGGAATCACTCTACGGAGGTGTTGTTGAGAATGGAGCTCCGTTAACTTCAAAAGCGTTTGAGATTGGACTTGCCCCAATCACCGGTGGCGGGGGTTTTATCGTCACAATAGCAGTACTTCTATTTGCCGTGTCTACATCTATTAGCTGGAGCTATTACGGTGACCGGGCCGCACAATATCTTTTCGGATTCAGGTCCATCTTCTGGTATAGGCTCATGTTTGTTGGAATGCACTTTTTAGGAGCTATCACCGCACTTACAACCGTATGGGCCTTTGGTGATGTGATGCTCGGTCTGATGGCGTTTTTCAATATCATAGCCTTATTCGCACTCTCAGGCGTCATCGTAAAAATCACCCGGAAATATTTTGAAGACACAGAGGTTTAATTCATAAATAAACACCTGAGAACTGATTTATGAACGAACATTCAAACGTTACGATTCTCGATCATCCGGTTGTTGCAAGGGATCTTTCAATACTGCGTGATGAAACCACAGATATTGTTGGGTTCCGATCGGCGATGAGCCGTATTGCAACCATACTGGCTTATGAATCACTGAGAGATTTACCGCTGCGAAAAACGACCATTCATACCCCGGTTGAAGCAACGAGCGGTTACCGTGTTAATACGGAAATCATCGTAGTGCCTATCCTGAGAGCAGGGCTCACCCTGGTGGATGCCATTATGAATTTTATTCCGGACGCTAAAATCGGCCATCTTGGAATGTACAGAGACGAAACAACTCATGAGCCCGTTGATTACTATTCAAACCTCCCCGACGAAGTTTCTGACGGCATTGTTCTCGTTGTAGATCCAATGCTTGCAACAGGTGGAAGTGCTGATGATGCCATTGGTTACCTGTTAAAACAGGGAGCCAAAAACATACGGTTTACATCACTGATCAGCGCACCGGAGGGTTTAGACAGAATTACAGAAAAATATCCTGATGTTTCAATTATTACAGCTGCTGTGGATGAAAAGCTTAATGACGCCGCATATATTGTCCCGGGCCTCGGAGACGCAGGAGATCGCTATTTTGGTACGACGTAGTTTATTACCCGCCATTTTTATTGGTTTTTTCATTTTTGCAAGCTGTTCTGAACTCTCAGAATATGATACACGCCAGATCAACTCGTTTCTTAACGATTCGCTCACAACTACAACAGAAAGCTGGGATGTGGAGATGATGTTGATGAAAGACGGCCAGTCGCGCGTTTCAATTGAAGGATCCTATGCGGTCAGCTACCAATTGCCTGAGCGCAAAGAGACTCATATCGATGGTCCTGTATATGTTCAACTCTACGATTCCACAGGCAAGGTGGAAACTGAAGCCTGGAGCAAACGGGCAATCTATTATGACAGCAGAAGTGAATTTGAGCTTTTTGATTCAGTACGCGTCCTGACCCAAACCGAACGACAACTTTATTCTGATTTTTTGAAGTGGTCTGATATTACTGATCGCATTACTTCTGATCTTAATGTGACCATCATCACTCCAAAAGACAGCATTTCAGGGCGTGGATTCGATGGACTTACAGATCTTTCAAACTATACCATAGATGAACCCCGGGGGCGTTTTCTTGTTGATTAATGCTAAATCTTTTTTCGTCTTATTGGCGCTTGTAACCGCACCTGTTATCGTGGCAATCAGTCCGGGACAAATGACCGCTCAAAGCCGTGTATTTATTGAGAATGCCGATCGTGCTGAAGGAGTCATTATTAACGATGAGAACGTCCGTAAACTTCTTGGCAGTGTACGGCTCGAAACAGACCAAATGTCGATGTTGGCCGATAGTGCTTACCAATTCATCAATAAAAACAGAATAGAAGCATTTAATATCCAGATAGATACGGATGAAAAAATTATCTGGGCAGACACGCTCTACTATAATACACTTACAGATTTCAGCGAATTCCGGGGTCGGGTAGTTATCGAATCTGCTAATAACACTGTTTTCAGCGAGAAAGTAGATGTGTCCACACCTTTAGATATTACCATATTCAGGGCGCCCGTTCGGTTTGAAGATGATTCCGGAGCACTGCATGCTGATTCAGGTATATACTTACAGGCAGCTGATAGTGCTATTTTCAGAGGAAATGTTCAGCTTTCAGATTCTACACAATATCTTGAGGCAGACTCGCTTTTTATGAATCGATCAAAAGATTTGTATGAGCTGCACAGCCGTGTATTTGCTGATGACTTCGAAGAGAACGTAACTTTTACCGGTAATTATCTCTTCGCAGATTCCACCGGCTACAAACTGCTCACTGGTAATGACGATGACGCATGGCTGATGGAAGTGAGTGAATCTGAAACAGATACCACACATTTACTTGCAAAGAAAATTGAGCTTCAGGAAACGGACAGCACATCGCTGATAGATGCTTACCAGCAGGTCAGAATTTGGTCAACTAAGTTTTCAGCTATCGCAGATACAGTAAATTATAGTGACAGTGATGAACTTTTTATTCTCAGAGGATCGCCCATCGTCTGGCAAAAGAATATTCAGCTTACGGGACCTTACATTGAAGCCAGCTTGTCTGATGGCGACATACGGTTCTTACGATCCTATCCGCGCCCAATAGCTGTTCAGGAAGATACGGCTACAGGCCGGCTGAACCAGATGACCGGAGATACCCTGAATGCATATTTTGAGGCCGGGGAACTCGACAGTATGATTGTTTATGACAATTCTGAAATCATTTTCCATCAAAAAAACGATGAAAACGAGCCCGATGGGCTGATGGAAATGGTAGCAGCAGGTTCTTCAACAATGCTATTTGCAGATGGCGAGTTTGATTTCTTTAAGGCGGTCTCCAATATCAATGGTACATATGTACCGGAAAACGAAGGCGGATCTGACAGGACACTGGATAATTTTGAGTGGAATCCGGAAGGAAAACCCCAGCGCCCTTCGATTAGAAAACCAAGACTACCAGATATTCCGGATACGCCGTTTTTCGAACTCCCGCCTCGGTATATTCAATATCTGAATAACCGTGTAATTGAAATAGAAAGTACGGAACCCATCGAATAATTTAAGATCTCAGACAGCGAAAATCTGGCTTTCATCCTTAAAAGCTTTAAACTCCAGTGCATTTCCACTAGGATCCAGAAAAAACATTGTGGCCTGTTCGCCCGGTTCTCCTTTGAATCGTACATAAGGCTCAATTTCAAATTCCTGATTATGTTCAATCAGACGGTCTACAAGCTTATGCCATTCATCCCATTCCAGAATTACGCCAAAATGCTTTGCCGGCACTTTGTGTCCGTCGACCTCATTGGACGCTGATTTTCCTGCATCTTCCGGACTTACATGCGCCACAACCTGGTGTCCGAAAAAATTAAAATCAATCCATTTTTCAGAACTGCGCCCTGTTTCGCATCCCAGTACATCCCTGTAAAAAATAAGTGTATGCTTGAGTTCTTTAACCGGAAACGCAAGGTGAAATCGGGGAATCTTTTGTGTTTGTGACATCAGTTGAAATGAATTTTAGAGTTCTGGATTGACTTAAAAATATACTGAATCTGTCGTCATCCGCAATATGAATTTGGTATATCTGCGTTACAAATCGGTCTTTATAGAACGAGTGGAGATAAAGACTACTTCCTGAATTTTTTATCTGTTCGAAGTTTGAAACTCATTCTATGATGTTTGGTATAACCGTGCTTTTCAAGTCCCAAAAAATGTTCTTCTGTGGGATATCCTACATTTCTGTCCCAGCCATAAACCGGGTAGTTCTCATGCAGATCTCGCATCAGTGAATCACGATATACCTTTGCAAGAATGGATGCGGCCGCAATAGATGCCGACCTGTTATCACCTTTGACCAGGCAGGTGTGCGGGAACATCGTCGCCGGAGACTTATTTCCGTCAATCAGAAGATAATCCGGGGATGCCCCCTTACTTTCTGAACATTTTAACATCGCTTTCAAAGACGCATAAAGAATATTGATCTCATCAATTTCTGATGGTGAACAAGACTGAATTGTCCAGTAAATTGCCGCTTCCTTTATTCTCTCCGATAATTCTTCCCGATCGGTCTTCTTCACTATCTTACTGTCTTTAAGATCGGGCATCTTAGCTTTTGCAGGATCCAGTATCACACCTGCAGCTACAACGGGACCACACAGACAGCCCCTGCCCACCTCGTCCAGCCCCATCACGCGCTTATATCCTTCTCCCCAAAGCTGTGTCTCAAATACGTAGCGATCCGTTTCCACGATTCCGTTAATTCACTTTCGTTTAATTTATCAGGACTAAACGTAGGGGTTTTTAGCCTGATGATGCAATGATTTTATACATAGATTAGTTAGTATAACAAATCAAATCAACCTCAGGTATTTTCTATGAGATTTCTTTATCAAGAATGGAACGAGCGATTTGGCAAGGCTGACGGAAAATCACCTTTCGATACGCTTTATGATCTATTTCAGGAGCTGCTCACCATTTCAGGTGGTGACGTCTCCCAGGCACTTCGCTGGCTAAACGATATTGATAAAGAGTATGGTATTACCGACCAGTTTGATGATGGTTACGGTATGGGGGATTTTATTGACGAACTCAAAAATCGCGGGTACATCCGGTTTGATAACGAAGAATCAGTGATGATGCCTACGTCGAAGACTGATCGGAGCATCAGGGAGAAATCTTTAAGGGAAATTTTCCGTCAATTGAAGAAGGGTGGCAAAGGACAACATAAAACGCCGTATACAGGCCGCGGGCTCGAGAGGCAGCCTGAGACCCGAAAGTGGTCTCCCGGCGACGATATAGGCCATATAGACAGTACAGGAACACTTATGAACATGCTTCAGCATAGTTCACTTGACCAGTTTCAGCTTCGCGAAAACGATTTAGAGGTTCATGATACGGATCATTACACATCAGCATCTACAGTCTTGCTCATTGATCTTAGCCACTCCATGATACTTTATGGTGAAGATCGCATCACACCGGCAAAAAAAGTGGCGATGGCACTGTCTGAAATGATCATGCGAAACTTTTCTAATGATTCGCTCGATATCGTTGCCTTTGGTAATGAGGCCTGGAAGATTGAAGTGAAAGACCTGCCCTATCTTAAGGTGGGGCCTTATCATACCAATACACAGCATGGACTTGAAGTAGCACGCAGTATTTTGCAGCGCAAAAAGTTTTCGAACAAACAGATTTTTATGATAACTGATGGGAAGCCATCTTGCATGTTTGATAACGGTACTCTTTACAAAAACAGTTTTGGTCTCGACCGTAAAATTGTCAATAAAGTATTGGATGAAGCTGTGATATGCCGCAGAAAGCAGATCGATATTACAACATTCATGATTGCGCGTGATCCATATCTCCAGAATTTTGTACGTGAACTCACAGACGCTAACAAAGGGCGCGCTTACTACTCTAACCTCAATGAACTTGGCGGATACATTTTCGAGGACTACATAAGAAATCGCCGAAAAAATGTTCAATAAAAAAAGGCGCCTTGATTTGAATCAAGCCGCCTTTAAGAATCTTACCTAAATATTGAGTTTTACCTTATATGCCGAGTTCCTGCATAACGGCATCAGTAATATCAAACTCATTTTGAATCTCTTCTGAAACGTAAAGAATAATCACATCACCGTTTGAGGTAGTTGTGTTTAATACGTAATCGAGGCCGCGCGTTTCGGCAACTGCGTTGATAGACTGCTGAATTTGGTTTAGGAGTGGCGACATTAATTCTGCCCGCTGTTCCGCAAACTCACGTTCTACCTGAGTTTGCAGCTGACGAAATTCAGTATCCATTTCGCTAAGGCGCTGCTCTTCTGATTGACGAGCACTTTCGGAGATAACACCCACTTTCTGCTGATAGAGTTCGATTTCAGTCTGAAGTTCCGACTCTTTCTGGCTCAGTTCCTGCTGTTTACGTTCTGCAAAGTTTTGCAACCGCTGCTGAACAGCTCGCATTTCAGGCATTCGCTCAAGGACAGCACGGGGGTCCACAAAACCAATTTTCATATCTTCAGTTTGCGCCTGTACTTGTGGAGCAAACGTAAAACCGGTAATAGCGACTAACGTTGTGAGTAAAAATAGTTTAGCTGTTTTCATAATGCGAAATCTTCTGTATTAGTTTTGTGAAAGATATTGAATAACTCTGTCTGTAATGTCCACTCCGCGGTCGGAGATATAGTATACAATCGGATCTCCTGTCCCTGATTGTTTGTTAAGCACATAGCTGAGGCCCATCTCATCCGAGACATTTTGCATGGCTTCCTCTACGCGGCTAAGAAGTGGTGTAAATAGTTCATTTTGGCGCTGCCGGATCTGGTTTTGAGTTCGAGTCTGGAAACTGGACAGTTCTTCTTCGAGGTTTGCAAGTCTCTGTTCTTCTTCAACCTGCTGTTGTTCTGTGAGTTCACCGGCTTCGGCAGCCTCGGAGTAAGCAGTGATTTCTTCAATCCAGCTTTGGTACCGGGCTTGAAATTCTTGCTCACGCTGCTGTACGAATTCCTGAAGCTGTGATTCAATCTGAGCTGTTTCAGGAAGTGCATCAAGCACTTGATCAGGGCTCATCACTCCGACACTTAATTGTGCCTGAGCCACCAGCGGGAATAACAGTGCAAAAAGTAAAAGCTGTAGTTTCTTCATTTGTATAAGTTGTTAAATTTAAGGGCCGAATTTACGGTTTTTTATATTCAATTTCTTATTGATCCGGGATCCATACCCATCTCTAACATCACATCATCTGTTAGGTTCCATTCTTCCCTGACAAAAAGGAAGCGTGTCTCCTGAGAGCGGTCAAAGACAAAGTCAAAATTTTGCCGGCGTGCCACCGCTTCGATTGCTTCAAATATTTGGCGTTGAATCGGTTCGAGCAATTCTTCCTGTGTGGTAAAATACTCACCATCGGGGCCGAATTTCGATTCAACAAGTTGATCGCGCTGTCGTCTCAGATTATCAATTTCGGACAACCGCTGTTGTCGCACATCCTCGGTAAACAGTATCTCACGTGCTTCAAATTCTTCTTCAAGTTCTTCAATTTGTTCTTCAAGCTCCCGGATTTCATTCCTCCATCCTTCACTTAACAGATTAAGTCGTTGTTCAATACCTTCATATTCCGGCATATTCTCCATGATTAATTCAGAATCTATGAATCCAGTTTTTTGCTCCTGGGCATGGGCTGTAAGACCACTCAGAAGAATCATAAGAAATATACCGGGTATTAAACGTTTCATTTCTTAAAATGGTGCGCCAATATTGAAGAGAAATTCCCATTCGCCGGGTCGCAGTCCTGTTACATTCTGCCTGCTGGGCTCTGTTCCGTCAAGACGGTAACCATAGCTAATGTCAACAAGCCCGAGGATTGGCAAAAATATTCTGGCTCCTAAACCTGCTGATCGCTTCAAAGTAAATGGATCGAAGTCTTCTAGCTCGTTGTATGTGTTACCCGCATCTGCGAATACGTATGGAATAAGCTGAAGCTGCTCTGACTGAACCGCCGGGTACCTGAGTTCAAATGAATATTTACTAAATACACGTCCGCCAACCAGGAACTGATTTTCATTGACCGGTGATATCACTCCACCACGGCCACCGGGATAACCACGCATGTTAATGTTATCATTGGTAAAGTTTTGTCGCTGCTGAAGCTCAGTACCTCCAAGGAAAAACCGTTGAAAGTTACTTCGGTTATTGTCGCTGAAGTAGCCCATGTAACCATAATCCACAGTGGATGACAGAACAAGCTTATCTACAATTGTGGCGTGATGCTGGTAACCTGTTTTAATTTTATAAAATTGTGCAAAACCAGGCACCGGAAGCGCAACTTCTGCAGAAATATTGAATTTGGATCCTGTTGATGGCGAGATTGGACTGTCTGTTGAGTTACGGATAATTTCCTGTCGTAAGGTCAACAAATCTGCACTTCCATCATCAAAAAACTGGGTAATTCCATCTACATTGTAGTGGTTGTATGTCAAAACTGATCTCTGTGTAAAGAAATCATCAGGCCAGTCGAGGCGGCGCCCTAAGCTTACACTGGCTGATATAAGTTCATTACGTTCGCTGGTTGAAGTATTACTCTGGTTGAAGAATCCTGCCCTGTTATTATAGTTCAACAAATCGTAAGAAACTGCCACACCGAGTGATGTAGGACGACCGCGCAGCCATGGTTCAGTGAAGCTGAAGTTGTAGCTCTGGAAACCGCTACCCGTTACCTGAATACCCAGTGATAATTTTTGACCATCACCTGATGGAATTGGGTTCCATCCGCCCGGCTCAAACATTCGCTGAACTGAAAAATTGTTGAAATTAACACGTGCGGCCAGAATAATCCCTATTTGCCGTCCGCCAAATCCACCGGAAAATTCAAAGTTATCAGATCCCTGATTTTCATCAAGTCCGTATTCGATGTCCACTGTACGCTCTTGTCGATCGGGCCGTAGATCAGGTGTAATTCCCTCGGGTGTGAAATAGCCCAGCTGTCCCAGTTCTCGAATTGTTCGGATGATGGCAGACCGGCTATACGTATTTCCGGGCACTGTTCGCAGTGTACGCCGAACAACATCATCGTGGGTTTTCGTATTTCCCGTAAATGAAACTTCACGAATCGTAGCAATTTCGTCTTCAATGATTTCGAAATTGATATCCAGCGAGTCTTCTCCTACAATTTCTATGTTCTCCATTACCTGGAAGAAAAGATACCCGATGTTTTGGTAGAGACTTGTTACGTCCGATTCATCCTGGTTTATATCCAGGTTTTGCTGAAATTTAGTTTCATTAAATACATCACCCTTTTCAAAACCAAGCGTCTGGGTAAGTTGTTCATCAGTATAAACCGTATTTCCTTCCCAGGTGATATTCCTGACCTTATACTGTGGGCCCGGATCTACATTGATATCAATAAAGACACCATCACGGCCGTGCCTCCACGTGTCTACATAAATGGAATCAGAAAGTACCCTAATGTCTCTGTAGCCGTTTTCTCTGTAAAAAAGCTTCAGGTTATTTAGTCCTTCATTATATGTTTCTTCTGTGTAGACGTGCCGGGTAAAGATTCTCCACCAGCGATCTTGTTTAATGGCGTCAAAGCTTTTGCGAAGTCTGCGGTCTGAAAACTCTTCATTACCCTCAAAATTGATTTCCCGTACTTTCAGCCGGTCTCCCCTGTTAACATCAAAGGTAAGGTCTACCCGGTCCGGATTTCTTTCACTGGGCTCTTCGTACACATCAACCGTTGTTTCCCAATATCCTTCTTGTGAAAAGAATCTTTCAATTGTGTTTACAGCCTGCGATTTAAGTGATTCTGTAACGGCAAGGCCCGAAATCAAGTTCAAACGTTCGTTCAGATCTCTTCGCTGCGACCGTTTTACACCTTCAATTTGATAGCGCTGAAGCCGGGGCTGCTCTTCAACAGCAATTTCGATATCAACCAGGTTGCCTGGAAATGTTTCGTAAAGTATCCGGACATCAGAAAAGAGATTTGTCCGGTATATCTGCTTAATAGCATTTGATATATCCTCACCGGGAATAGTAATTGTACTGCCAACAATCAAACCGCTGCTGCTGGTAAGGTAGCTCTCACGGCCAGTTACCAATCCTGTCACAGTAACTTCACGGATTTCGTACTGCTGAGGAATAATGTCAACCGGATTCTGGATTTCAACGCCGGTTGAGTCCTGTGCCGTAGCATGATTAAAAAATCCGAGCGAAATAAAAATAACTACAAAACAATAAAAGAGATGCTTAATTTTTGCCACCTTTTGAGAGAACCTTTTCAGCTGTTTTATGAAATGATTTGATTTAAAACTGATGAAGAGACAGACTTGGAATATCCGTTTTTCACTCCACCGTATCTACGGTCACGTTGTTGGTACGATTTTATTGCTTTATAAAGCTCATCTCTCCTGAAATCCGGCCAGAATGTTTCTGTGATATAAAGTTCAGAATAAGCGAGCTGCCAGAGCAGAAAATTACTGATCCTGAATTCACCGCTGGTCCGGATAATAAGATCGGGATCAGGCACTTCAGCTGTTGACAGATGTGCGCCTATTATTTGATCGTTTATATCTTCCGGTTCTAACGTTCCTTCCTGTACTTGTTTTGATAATTTTTTTACTGCCTCTGTAATATCCCACCGGCCGGAGTAACTCAAGGCCAGACAGAGCTGTAAACGATCATTATCTTTTGTAAGCTCTGTTACCTCACTTATTTGTTTCTGGCATTTCTTGGGTAGCCGCTCAATCTGACCAATCGTCACGAATTTGATGTTGTTTTCATTCAGTCGCTCAGCCTCATTTTTCAGACTATTCACCAAGATTTTCATCAGGCCATTAACTTCGATTGTAGGCCTGTTCCAGTTTTCAGTGGAAAATGCGTAGAGCGTCAGATGTTTAACCCCTAGCTGAGCACAGGATTCAGTAATATCCCGAACAGATTCAACCCCGGCCTTGTGTCCATGTATTCTGACGTTGCCTTTGGTTTGAGCCCATCGACCGTTGCCATCCATAATAATAGCAATGTGAGCGGGGATTTTACCAGACTCACCTATCTCTTTCTGCAGTTTTACATCTGCATCGGTCTGTTCTTTATTTGTAAGCGTAAATGGTTTCAAAGAGATCTGTTGTGATTGTTTACAGCCATATATATTAGAGTTAATCTGACCCTTAATCAAGAAGGAATTACTTCTCAATCGAGGATAGCTGATTTTCAAGTTCAAGCATATCACAAACGGCCAAAGCAGCTTCGGCACCTTTATTTCCTTTTTCTATCGACGCCCGTTCCATAGCTTGCTCAACATTATCTGTTGTTAGAACACCGAACGAAACAGGAATGCCGTATCGTATATTAAGATCGGAGATTCCTTTGTTAACTGCATCGCACACATAGTGAAAGTGGGGTGTGCCGCCTTTGATGACGGCTCCGATAGCAACCACACCGTCAACATCCAGTTCATCAATACACATTTTGCAGGCAAGTGGCAGTTCATACGATCCCGGACAGCGAAAACTATAAATCTGAGCTGACGGTATTCCTTTGCCTTTAAGAGCCGTTTCAGCTCCCTCAAGCATCGGGTCTGTCACAAATGAGTTCCATTTTGCCGCTACAATTGCTATTCGCTTAGATTCCCAATTCATCTTATTTTTTCTAACGATTAAATATTTTTTCTCTGTCGTGATGTTCGTTTAATAGATTCTACATACTGCTCACCCAGGGTTACAATTCCAAAATAAGGTTCATATCCCGAATTTGATGGTCTGTGAAAGTCGCTTCCTCCGGAAATGATCAGGTTTCTATCATTCGCCATTTTTGTGAACTTCTTTTGTACAGGATATGGATGGCTCGGATGAATGCACTCGAGACCATCAACACCTAGTTTAAGAATCTCATCTATTTCTTCTGATGAATAAAGTGGTCCGGGATGTGCCAGTGACAGCACACCTCCAG
Organism: uncultured Rhodohalobacter sp.; assembly: GCA_964625635.1. GTDB lineage: Bacteria > Bacteroidota > Rhodothermia > Balneolales > Balneolaceae > SW132. The sequence continues at coordinate 6,216 of CAZVEP010000006.1, read as the reverse complement.
CCTTTTTCATCACCTTTGCTGCTTCAGAAAGTGTGCAGTACTCAGTGTTGATATGATCCAGCTTTTCAGATGATAAATATCGAATGAAAGCTTCATTAAAGGTAGACACAACACCTTTACTCATCAGTACCGATGCTGCATGAGGTCTTCCAATATTGCTAAATCCAGCTTCGGCTTTCACCTCGTCCATATCAATATCGACGCCCTGTTTCTGAAGGCTTTTGACAATTTTCGCCATTCTGCGGCGGCGTGCGCCACTCTGTTGCAAGAGCAGTAAATTGACGTCTTCATCATCAGGGTCAAAACAGTAGCATAGAAGATGGACTTCTTTATCGCCCCATCGGACAGACATTTCTACACCCGGAAGGAGTTCCAGCTTGTTGCTCAGTTCAGAACTTCTGGCTTTTTTATAACCTTTAATCGTGTCATGATCTGTAATAGAAATAGTGTCCAGACCTTTCTCCAGCGCTTTTTCCAGAATTTCAATCGGGGTACAATCGCCATCAGAGGCGTTTGTGTGTATATGAAGATCGGCCTTGCCCAAAGTTATGGATTTAAGATAGAATCGTAGCGTTCATGGTTTTCAATGAGCTGAACAGCTTGTAAAATCATCGAATCATTGCTGAGATTGTATTGCGTCATCTCTTCACTTGTTCCGGTTTGAGCCATCCACTCCTCCATTAAATTTCCTTCAATAAATTCTCTGTTTTCAACAAGCAGCTGATCTTTCTTTCTATCGATCGACTCGTGAAGCTGCTTTAGAAGCTCCTGTGATTCCTGCGTGTCGTAAAAGCTTTCATTAGCTGACATCAACTGGTCAATGTAACTTTCTGCCTGAGTCTTGTAGTCAAAATTCTCATCTTCAAGATAGGTCAGAAACATGTTATATAAATCATCCGGCATCTCGCTGTCATTTCTCGCTATATAATCTGCAACAAAAAAGAAGAACGTATTTTCCTGGAGCAGAGCCAGCTGAAGCCTTGATAAGGTCTCCCCTGTTACTTTTACATCCGGCTCAATTCCAAACCCATCATAGACTGTGCGTCCATTTTTTGTAGTGAAAGCCCGGCGAAGTGAATCGGGAATCTCCCGGCCGCGAGCACTATTTTCGCCGGTATAATCAACAGATTGAATACTTCGGCCACTTGGCGTGAAATATTGAGAGATGGTAATCTTCAAGGATGTATTATAAGAAAGAGGCCGGACAGTCTGGACCAGACCCTTTCCAAAACTGGTTTCACCTAAAATCACGGCCCTGTCCAAATCCTGAAACGCTCCTGCCACTACTTCCGATGCACTTGCACTTCCTTCGTTCATCAATACAATAATCGGAAGATCTTCAAATACAGGAGGCTCATCAGTTGCAAATGTGCTGTTTTCACTTCGGATACGGCCTTTTGTTTCAACAACGGTTACGCCGGGCCCGATAAATTTGTCCACAATCTCAACGGCTTCATTCAATAAACCACCAGGATTATTTCTCAAATCAAGGATCAGGCTTCTAACGCTATCATTTTTGAACTCAAGGAGCTTCTCACGTATTTCTTCTGCAGATCGCTGGCCAAAACGGGTGAGCTTTATATATCCAACATCTTTATTATTGTCCAGCCTGCCGGAATACTCTACATTCTTCACTTCTATTTGTTCACGCTCAAGATTGAACTCGAGAAGCTCATCCATTCCAATTCTTTGAATCGTCAGGGTAATTTCTGTTCCGGGGTCACCGAGCGTGAGCTGCTGTACTTCTTCAGGTGTAATACCGGCTATACTTACATTATTTATTTCCAGAATAATATCACCCGGACGAATGCCGGCTCTGTCAGCAGGATACCCCTCAAGAGGTGCAATCACGACGATATCATCTCCTCGAAACCCGGCATCAATTCCGACGCCGCCATATGAGCCCGTAGAAATAATCTCCATCTGCTGCTGTTCGCCCTCCGGAATAAATACTGTGTAGGGATCCAGCTCATTCAGCATGGCATTGAGGCCGGTGGTCATGAGACGTTCCGGGCTTACTTCCTCCACGTACAGCGTTGCTACTTCTTTGTAAGCATCGCTGAAAATGCTGAGCTGTTTTTTTATCTGGAAAAAAAGATCATTTACCTGGGTAAATGCCAGCGTCACTGCCAATAAGATTATCAGCAAGGCTGCGATGGCATACCGCTTGTAATTTGCGAGCATAAAAAGCTATTTAGTCAGCAGGAATCCTTAGAGTCTGGCCTGCATAAATTGTTGTTCCACTCAGATTATTTGCCCGTTGAATGGCTGAAACAGATACGTTATGACGGCGGGCAATTCCACCAAGAGTTTCATTTCGTCTGACCGTATAAGAATAAGATCCACCTGATGACGAGGATGATCCTTCAGCCAGGAGCTCGGAATAGATATTCTCACCTGAACGCTGCTTCCGCTCCAGTTCCTGTTTTCTGGAGTATGAAAGATCATCAACCTGCCTGTAATAATTTGAGCGGTTGTTTGGAACATGTACAGTTAACGTCTGCCCCACTCTGATCGTATTGGAAATACCGTTCCATGCACGTAACTGCCATGCCCTCACATCATACCATTCGGCGATATGCCCAACTGTATCACCGCTTTTAACGGTATAAGACATTGGGGATGTGTTTGATGGCGCCTGGGCCTGGCTCCTGCTTGATGATCTCGAGGAGCTGCTTCGCGTCTGATTTGATGGTTGATTCGCTGAAAGCTGTCCTGACGAACCCGGAGCAATCGGAATTACGATTCTCTGGCCCGGATGGATAACATTATTTAGTCCCTCATTTGTTTCATAAAGTGATCGAACGGAGGTGCCGTATCTTCTCGCAATAAAACCAAGCGTCTCGCCGCTGCTCACGGTGTGCATTGCAATTTCACTGGCCCGCTCATCCTTGGGAATATCCTGGTAGGCAAGCAAAAATTGATCTTTGGTTCCCTTTGGGAGTTTCAAAGGATAGGAATCGCCCGGAGGTGTAGCCCAGCGCAACAGTTCCGGATTGAAATCTTTCAGCTCGCTCGTGGAGATACCTGCAGCTTCAGCTAATTTGTCAAGCGGCATTAAACCATCTACGTTTGCTACATCATATTGATAGCGTTCTCCGCCGTAATTTCTTTGAAATCCAAACTCTTCAGGATTGCTTGCCACCATAGTTGCTGCAATAAAGCCCGGTACATATCCGCGGGTTTCCCGGGGCAGATAAGGAAATGCAACCCAATAATCTTCTACATTTCCAGCTGATCTGATTGCACGTTTAAGCCCTCTGGGACTGATATTATATCCTGCAAGGGCGAGGTGCCAATCGCCCCAAATATCATGAAGATCATTTAAATGTCTTGCAGCTGCACGGGTTGATTTAACAGGATCCCGACGTTCATCAACCCACCAGTTTACTTCAAGTCCATAAACAGCCCCCGTTGCACGAATAAACTGCCACAAGCCAACAGCCGATGCCCAGCTTCTTGCTGTAGGTACCAGGCCACTTTCAATCATGGACAAATGAATCAGTTCCTTTGGTGTTCCCTCCTCCTCAAAAATTTCAAGCATCATCGGGAAATAATACTCTGAACGTTCAAGCCATATTTCCATTACTTCCGGACGCCTCATTGTGTAGTACATCAGATGGCGGCTCACATGCTGGTTCTGAACCAGCGGCACATCTGTTTTATTAAATGAAAGATTGTCTGGAAGATTGAATCCCTCGGCTATCCATTCATCCTTTTCGGCAAAAAGTTCATCACGAATTTCAAAAATATCCCCTTCCACCTCATTGATCGGTTCTGATATTGCGTAAAACTCCCGGTATTCAGCCATAACGCTTCTATAAAGTGCTGCAAACCGCTGATTGTCTTGTATCTCAGGATAATCATCCATAAGAGCCTGGATGGCGGCAAAGGCATCGTTTATATGAATTTCTGCCTGCACAAGATCATCCTGAATTTGTGCATCAATAGCGAGCACATGAATTCTGTAAACATCTGATATTCGACGGAGCGTTTCTTTTTCCAAATCTCCCAGCTCACGTGTTGTCTCTTCAGTTACCCGTGAATCTCCAACATTTAGCAATGGATTTGTATATGGAATCAGCTTCTTCTGGACTTGCATATGCTGATTGTCCGAATTTGATTGCTGTTGAGCTGTGACTACCGTGCCCATAAGAAACAGCAACAAGAAGAGAGAGAATGATTTCATAAGGATAATGCTATAGAGGTTAGTTGTTGAGTTTTCAACATTGAATAATCAACACATTCAATGGAAAACGCAAAATATCTTTTAATTTTAATCCGGACGTTTTTTGGTTTCATAAGACGTCCAGTTTTGAACCAGTGGTTTACGCCTGCCGGTTCCGAACGATTTTGAAGTCAGTTTAATTATCGGCGCGGCCTGAAATCTTTTAAATTCCTGACGATCGGCTAGTGCAACGACAGATCGCACAGTTTCAATATCAATGCCACTGCCCTCAATCTCGTTCAATGGTTTCTGAAGTTCAATATATTGGTATAAGATTGAGTCCAATACATCGTACTCAGGAAGGCTGTCACTGTCTTTTTGATCCGGCCGAAGCTCAGCACTGGGCGACTTTGTTAAAATACTCTTTGGTATGATTTCCTTTTCATAGTATGACTCATTTAACCACTCCGCAAGGCTGTAAACATTAGTTTTGTACAAATCCCCGATCGGAGCAACGGCACCATTCATGTCACCATATAATGTTGCATAGCCAACCGCATACTCCGACTTATTCCCGGTAGCGAGTAAAAACGAGTTAAATTTATTTGAAACCGCCATAAGCAGTGATCCGCGAATGCGACTTTGGAGGTTTTCCTCTGCTACACCAAATGGCAGATCCCTGAACAATGGATCCAGAGACGATATATATTCTTCATACACTGATTTGATGGGAATTTCAGTGAAAGTAATACCCAGATTAGAGGCCAGTTTTTCTGAATCAGTCACACTTCCCTCACTCGAAAACTTACTGGGCATTGTAATTGCGTGTACGTTATCAGCTCCAAGTGTTTCAACTGCCAGCGCTGCCACAAGGGCTGAATCGATGCCGCCACTGAGTCCAAACACAACGTTATGGGTCACACCCGTTTTTTCCAGATAATCTTTCAGGCCGAGTTTAATAGCATGAAAATATCTTTCTTCTTCTGATTCAGGATACCATGCGTCGTCTGCCGTTTTTTCAATTTCACCGGACGCAGAGTCAAACTGAACATCGGCATATGAAGACTCAAATGCCCTCGTCGAGGCTGTTGCCTTTCCATCTGCATCAAACACCATCGAGTCTCCCTCAAATACAATTTCTGTGTGAGCTCCCACCTGATTGCAGTAAATAACCGGTAGTTTCAATTCCGTCGCATGCTTACTTAACATGTGCTGACGGTTTTCATGCTTGGTGTTGGTGAATGGCGATGCTGAAATATTCACGATCACTTCGGCCCCCTGATCAGCGAGTTCCTTTGCAGGATCTACGTCGTAGTGATGATACTGAACCTCATTCTCATTATACCAGATGTCTTCACAAATAGTAATGCCAAGCTTAACGCCATTGAGTGTCAGGCATTTAAACTCAGAATTTGGCTCAAAATATCGGAGGTCATCGAATACGTCATAAGTTGGAAGGAGTGTTTTATGTATCCGCCCAACCTCTTTACCATCCTTTGCCAGGATAGCAGAATTATACATCTTCCGCCCAACTCCTGACTCATTTGCGGTGAGGCTTCCAAAAAGTAACGCGGTCGAACCGGCAGCCGCAATCAATTCATCATTGACATCATACACAGCTTCCCGAAACGCCGGACGTTCAAGAAGGTCCTGAGCCGGGTAGCCTGTGACACACATTTCAGGAAGAATTAGTAGATCAATACCTTCTTCTTCCGCATCTTTAAGAGCAGAAAGCACTAAGTCTATATTCCCCCTGAGATCACCGATAGTAGGATTTATCTGATGAAGACGAATCTTCATTAATCCTCACCCCCGGGATAGACCTGTTCCCCGCCCTTCCAGGTTTGAAGAACGTCTGTTTCCCAAATCTCTATCGCTTCAACTTCAAAAAAGTCTTTATCAACAATGATAAAATCAGCTTTTTTCCCAGGCTCAAGCGTTCCAAGCACATCTTCCTGATGGGCAGCATACGCACCATCGATCGTAAACGCACGAAGAGCTTCAATCCGGCTCATCGCCTGCTCACTATACCATCCGCCCGGAGGCAT
>CAZVEP010000005.1:48509-61430 GCA_964625635.1 uncultured Rhodohalobacter sp. | reverse complement strand
CGATAAGCACACCGGCGCGGAAGGTGGTAGGAACATCTTCAAAAAAACCGACAATAGATTCAAACATAAAAGGCGCGATAGTTTACTTGAATAGCAAAGGGGTTGATTATATTGATGAAAAAGAAGTCTAAAGTCAATTTGTGTACTACAATTATTAACGTTTCATTATTATTGGGCGTTTCGATAATAAGAGGCAAGTTATCATCAGAAACATCTACCCGACTAAAACATGTAAAGCGTTATAATTAAAATAAATGTCTGATACGAATGAATCCGATCCCATAGAACTACCCATTAATGGCGTGCTCGATCTGCATCATTTTCAGCCATCAGATCTGGGCAGCCTGATTCCAGAGTACATTGAAGCGTGTCTCGAAAAAAAGATCTATTCGCTTCGGATTATCCACGGAAAAGGTACCGGGGCATTGCGAAGGGGCGTGCATGCACTGCTCGAGCGGAATTCTCATGTAGTATCCTATGGGCTGGCCACTGACAAGAGCAGCTGGGGTGCTACTTTAGTGGAGATTGAACGGGATGTAAATAAATGATGAGAGGACTTTGAAAAACCTTAATGATATTGTTGCTGGAATCATAAGATCTCCCATTCTGGGGGAGATGATGTGAGCATGCAGCGCTCATTTTTTCCACGCGAAGCATAGCGGAGTGAAACATCTGAGGGGTGTCACAGGAAACCGGAAACGCCCAATGATTCAATTGCAACCTTTGACGGATTTATAGATTCACCTTACGCCAAATTTGAAAACATAATCAACATCCATGAAATTTAAACTTCCCCATACGCTAGTTCTTTTATTCAGTCTGATGGTTGTTTCTCTTGTTCTTACGTGGGTTGTACCATCGGGAGAGTTTGAGCGTACGATAACCGAAACCGGACGGGAAGTTGTAGAGCCGGGAACCTACACCGAGATAGGAGAAAAAGAGTACCTCAGTCCGCTGGCACTGCTAACGGTAGTGCCGCGTGCATTAGCCGATGCTCAGGGGATTATCTTCTTCGTATTGATTATTGGTGGTTCCATTAAAGTCATTCGCGACACCGGTTCTATTGATGCGCTGCTTGGTAAAATAGTACAGCGATTCGGAAGCCGCCCTGCCTGGCTGATATTTTTGATGATGTTCGCTTTTGCGGCCGCCTCCGCCACGCTGGGTATCGCCGAAGAGTATGTGCCTTTTGCGATTATACTGGTTAGTCTGTGTGCAGCTCTGCGAATGGATGCCATCACGGCGATCGGCACGCTTGTGGTTGGCTATGGGATCGGGTACGGAGTGGCGTTTATGAATCCGTTTACGCTGGTAATCGCCCAGGAAATATCTGGTCTTCAGCCTCTTAGCGGGATGTGGTTTCGCCTGGCGATAGCACTGCCTTTTCTGGGAATCGGCTATCATCATGTGTGGAGCTACGCGAAGAAAGTGAGGGCGAATCCCGAACACAGCTATATGAGTGGAGTTGTGACTGAGATTACAGATCAGACAAATGACTACCCTCCTATGACCACCCGCCGAAAAGTGATTCTGGGTGCAACAAGCTTGGCATTGATCGGGTTGGTAATAGGAATTAAAGAAGCAGGCTGGTACCTGACTGAGCTCGGGGCGATGTTTGCCGGGCTTGCGATTGTGGTTGGCTTTTTGAGTGGCGAAGGAGCAAGCGAAACCGCGAAGTCATTCAGTGAAGGCGCTGCCGAGCTGACAGGCACAGCGCTGCTGATAGGGTTTGCCCGCGCCATTGCCCTGTTGATGGAAGACGGGATGATTCTGGATACGGTTGTGTATGCCCTCGCGGCACCGCTGTCAGCTGTAGGAGCGGAGTTGTCTGCAGTGGGAATGCTTTTCATCCAGAGTGTCCTGAACTTTTTCATTCCCTCGGGCAGCGGACAGGCATTTGTGACGATGCCGCTGATGGCACCTATCGGGGATCTGGTGGGTGTGTCACGTCAGGTTGCTGTTCTGGCTTACCAGTTTGGCGATGGTTTGATGAACATGATTGTACCTACGAATGCGGTTTTGATGGGGATTTTAGGGCTGGCCGGAATTCCCTATGCCAAATGGTTTAAGTTCGTATGGCCGGTGATACTGAAGCTGCTTGGTGCGGCTGCTATTACGATGGTAATTGCCGTTTGGATTGGGTATTCGTGAGATGAAACTTGATCAACGTCATCGCGCACCTGATGCGCGATCTCCCATCATCGCAAAGCGCGGAGTGTTGCCTTTGACAGGATTTACAAATTGAACAAGAATAGGAGATCCCGGCTCGGGGGCCGGGATGACTTCAAATGGCCCGGATTCTTATCAACGTCATCGCGCACCTGATGCGCGATCTCCCGTCTTTGAAAAGTGGGGGGTGTTGCCATTGGCAGAACCTGTTGGTTGGGTGTGAATGGGAGATCCCGGCTCGGGGGCCGGGATGACTTCGACTGGTTCATAATCTCACCAACGTCATCGCGGGCCTGACCCGCGATCTCCTGTCTTTGTAGAGAGAGGTGCAGTGTAACTGGCATAACCTATTGGTAAAGAGTGAGTTGTAGACTCCGGATCTGGGCTGGATGACTGTGGCAAAAATAGTAGCATGTAAAATTAATTTACAATCTAAGTAACAAATCCAGAGAGTTCTCCGTAGAGGTGATGTATCAGTTTTAACAAAGAACTTCATTTCATTATGGCTACTTCAACAAAAAAACGGTTTCTTTTTTCGACTTTTCTATTGCTCATTATAACAGTGGGTGGATTTTTCTTCTACAGCTATTCAAACAATGAAACCGAGGTAAGCGAAGATGTGCAGACGGTTTCAGTTGAAACAGGAACCATCGTCGAAAAAGCACTTGCTGTCGGTACGATCGAGCCTGAAACCGAGATTGAAATCAAGTCGATTATTCCCGGTGTTGTAGACATCATCTTTGTCGAGGAGGGTCAGTACGTCAAAAAAGGCGATCCACTCGTTGAAGTTAGGCCGGACCCAACACCGTTAGAACTGGCAGAGGCTCAGCGGAATCTTGAAAGAACTCTCCTGGAGAAAAGAAATTTGGAGAATGAGCTGGAAAGATCTGAGGAGCTTAAAAAACGAAATTTGGTCTCGGATAGCGAATATGAGCAGGTTAAGGAGCAGGTAGATGATGTTAAGATCCGTGAACAGATCAACCGTGAGCGTTTGGAGCTACTTGAATCAGGCCGGATTACGATTGGCAACAAAACTATTGAATCAGTAATACGCGCACCGGTCGACGGCTATATTTTAGAGCAGCTTGTTGAAGTGGGAGACCCCATTGTTCCACTGACATCTTACCAGGCAGGAACACCTCTTATGAACATTGCTCAAATGGAAAACCTCCTTTTCAAGGGTACGGTGGATGAGATTGATGTGGGTAAAATTGCCATTGGACTTCCAGTGGACATCAAAATTGGTGCGCTGCCGGGTGTGATTGTGAAAGGGGAAGTGTCAAAAATTTCATTGAAAGCCCGCCAGGAAGATAATGCCACCGTATTTCCGGTAGAGATTGCTATCACAGATCGGGGCAGCACGACACTAAGGGCAGGCTACTCATCGAATGCAGACATCATCATAAAACAGAGCGTTGATGTTCCGGTGATACCTGAGCGACTCGTGCACTTCGATGACGATGGCAAGACAACTGTTCATATGCCTGGTGCGCAGCCCGGCGAACGAATTCCTGTGGATGTAGAACTTGGTCTAAGCGATGCAATTACGGTTGAGGTTCTCTCAGGCCTTGAAGTGGGTGACAAAGTACTTGAACCTGAAGCGAAAACATTGACCATCCGCTGATCTAAGCACCCCGGGGTAGAATGATGAGATTATTTGAAATTATTGCTGAACTTTTTCGGAATCTAAATCAACAGCGGTTGAGAAGTTTCCTCACCATCTTTGGTATCATGTGGGGAACAGCTACGCTGATATTACTGCTGGCGTTTGGATTCGGCTTCAGAGATCAAACCATTCTTAATATGCGCGGAATGGGTGACCAGATTGCCATCATGTTTCCCGGCCAGACCACCAAGGCTTTCGAGGGGTACGGCATAGGCCGGCCCATTCGGTTTACGGAAGTCGACGTGGTTATGATGGAAAACCGGATTCCGGAAATAAAGGTTGCCACGCCGGAATATATTCAAAGCATGCAGCTTGCGAATATGGAAAAAAGGAGAAGCTCAAATGTGGGTGGCGTGTACACAGAATACACCAATATGAGAAACATATTCCCGCAACAGGGAGGGCGATGGCTTAACCAGGCTGATATGAATGAGCAGCGCCGAGTCATCTTCCTGGGAGACAAACTGGCTATTAATCTCTTCGGTGACGAGGATCCGGTGGGCAAGCAGGTATTTGTACAGCAGGCGCCGTTTACAGTTATTGGCGTGATGCAGGAAAAGACTCAAAACTCATCGTATTCACAGCGTGATGAAGACCGTGCGTTTATTCCGGCGACTACATTTTCAGCAATGACAGGTACCAAATATTTGAATAATATCATTTATTCGCCCGAAGACCCTGCACAGGCAGATTATGTTCAGGACAGAGTATATGAGACATTCGGTGCAAAGTACCGGTTTGATGCTTCTGACAGAGATGCGATTGGTGTCTGGGATACAAACGAATTCTGGGAATTCATAGACATCATGTTTTATTCCATAAACGGATTTCTCGGACTGATTGGATTTTTTACACTTGCCGTTGGAGGCATTGGCGTTGCTAATATCATGTTTGTGGTTGTTCAGGAACGTATGAAAGAGATCGGTATCCGACGGTCTGTAGGGGCAACCAGAATCACTATAATGGGCCAATTTTTTCTGGAAACTTTTATGATTGTAGGCGTAGGGGCCGGAGCTGGATTTCTGGTAGGCTGGGGCCTCGTTCAGGCCACTCAGAATCTGCCCATTCAGGATTTTGTCGGCACTCCATTTTTTGCCCCTGAGGTCGGAATTATTGCATTTGCCGTACTTGGGTTTACCGGTTTTACGGCCGGGCTGCTTCCTGCTTGGCGTGCAGCCAACCTGTCAATTATAAACTGCCTGAGGTAAGGGGAATGATTAAGAATTTATTTGGTGAATTTTTTGCAGATCTGAATAGGCAAAAGCTCCGCTCGTCTCTGACGCTGATTGCCATTGCATGGGGTACGCTTTCGGTTATCATCCTGCTGGCCTTTGGCCGTGGTTTGGGTAATGGACTTTTGAACGGAATGTTGGGTGCCGGTAATCAGGTGATGATTGTGTATGGCGGCCAGACAGGGATGAACTATGAGGGGCTTCCAATGGGCCGGCCGATTCGATACACGGAGGAAGATGTGGAACAAATTGCTAAGATTGTTCCTGGGATTGAATATTCTACTCCTACTTATGGCCGATACGGTACCCGACTTGAACATGATGGCAATATCACTACTACCTATATGGAAGGTGTAGGCCCCGATTTTGATATTATGCGAACCATGTATCCTGCCAGCGGAGGCCGTTTTATAAATGCTGCTGATATTGAGCAAAGCCGAAAAGTTTTATTTTTGGGAGACGAGATTGCTGTAACTCTCTTCGGGGATGAAGATCCAATAGGCGGTGAGGTTTTGTTGAATGGGGTTCCGTTTACAGTTATTGGTGTGATGAAGCCAAAAATGCAAACATCGATGAGTAACGGACCGGATGCCACCAGAGCAATTATTCCTTACCCCACGTTTAGAAATCTGTATGGAGATCGTACCGTACGATCGATTTTGGTAAGGCCAGGGTCACCGGAGCTTCAGCCGCAAGTTAGGGACGGAATTGTGAACTACTTGTCGGCTAAGTACAATTTCCATCCTGATGACGAAGAAGCCATACCGATTTGGGATTTCATTGAACAGGAAGAGCAAACGCGAATGGTTGCGACCGGCCTTGAATACTTTATGTTTACCATTGGCTTTTTCACTTTGATGATTGCAGGTGTAGGTGTCGCAAATATCATGTTTGTGGTAGTAAAGGAACGGACGCGTGAAATAGGGTTGAAGAAAGCGATTGGTGCCCGAAAGGTACATATTGTGAGTCAGTTTCTGTTTGAAGCTATTTTCATATCATTGATGGGTGGGGCATTCGGACTGGCAATTTCAACAGCAATAGTTGAGTTTGTGCTGTTTCTCGATTTAAATGAGGGCGCGGGTGAATTTCTTGGCCAACCCGAAATTTCAGCACTTTCAGTAATTGTCACTGGTGGGGTACTTGTGATAATAGGCGTGTTGTCTGGAATCTTTCCGGCGATTAAAGCTGCCCGGCTGGATCCTGTAGAATCACTTAGGTACGAGTAATTATTAGTTTGGCTTAGATTTTCTAATGTCTGCATCAACCAAAGAATTATTAGACGGTTGACGCAGACATTCATATTTTAGGCACTTCTACGAATAGTTCACCAAACTTTGCACTCCATGCTTAGCGAGATATTTCTATCGCTGTTTGCGGTTACATTTTTCGTTGCCCTGATTGCGTTCTCAGCATATGGGTACATGCTCTTTGTTTTGCTTAAAAACGGCTCTGAAAATCTCAGGCCGGGCTCCCCTTTTGAATTCATAGTCTTTCTCTGGAAACTGATGATATATTACGTTAGGAGAGCGATGGAGGGTTTTTTTGGACTGGAGAAAGGACGGGATCTTGATTTCGTAAAACGGTTTGACGGTGAAATCAGAAACGTGGAATCAGAAAGAAAACGGATGCTTTTGGCTTACCGGCTCTTCTCAACGGCATATATTCTTTTCTTTATTCTTTTGCTCTGTCTCTTTGTGGTCTTCATCTATCTGGTGATCGGGCCAGCGATGTAGATCAATAATCGAACGCTGATGTAGGATTCTATTCCGGTTCGAGTACTCAATCAATACAGATTAATCAAATAATAAAAAAACCCGGACGGTTAGCAACCATCCGGGCGTGATTGGGAACTCCATTTATGGGCCTTTAAAAGCCCGCTTTAAATCTTTCAAATTTATTTGATCAGCATCATCTTACGTGTGATCGTTGAAGATCCTGTGTTCAGTCGATAAAGATACATACCGCTTGAGAGCCGTGATGCATCGAAATTAACCGAATAGTTGCCGGCAGCCTGCTCACGATTAATGAGTGTGGCTACTTCACGTCCAACCATGTCAAAGACTCTCAGTGATACATCAGACTGCTGGGGTAATGAATATGAGATGGTCGTAGATGGATTGAAAGGATTTGGATAGTTCTGCTTTAACACGAACTCGTCCGCAATTTCAGCATCCGTCTCATTTGATGTGACAACACCTCTTTCAAGTGTTACAGAGGAGCCTGTGCCTACATTTAAACCGCTGCCATCAGATGCCGTTGCACGGTGCCATATTGTAACACTGGCACCTGGATCAACACCAAGGGTTTCGAGAAGTCCATCAACTGTTCCGATAGTAAGAGGGAGTGAAGCCTCACTTCCTGCCGATGCAGCAAATGCTATACTGCTAAATTCGCTGTCAAGTGCTATTTCCCAGACATAGACGACGGGATCGCCATTCGCATCCTCAGAAGAGGTCCACATAGGCTCGAAAGCGGCACTGCTTTCACCTTCTACCGTAACCGTTGCCCCGTCAGCCGGCGCTGTAATTTCAGGTGCTGTAGCGGGAGCGACATTCGGAGCAAGTAATACCTGTCCCCTGACTTCGCCGCCCGGGTTATCAACCGAATGCACATTTGCATAGAGGCCTGCGGTTACAAGGGCAGTAACTTGTTCAGTGGTCATATCAAAGGTGTTATCCGCAGCGCTGTACGTACCGCTCCGTGCATCAGTCTCAGAATCAAGTGCTGGATCAAGTGCAATGGCTACGCCACCATTAGTGCCTGCAGCACCTGTGTGAAGGTGTGAACCTGCCGCACCAATATAATTGCTTTCAAGACCGCTGAAGCTGCCGGTTGCGGTAATGGTTCCACTATTTCTGAATTCAAAGGCAAGGCCTCCGGTGGCAGCTGTTGTTACAGGCTCAACTTCCGATGTACCTGTCAGCGATGTTGTGAAATAGTGCTGAGAGAGTGGGAGGAGTTGTCCTCGAATCTCCCCACCGTCTAAATCGGCGGTATGAACATTCACGTAGAGTGCTCTGCCTACAAGCATACCGACTTGTTCAGTAGAAGGTGTGAAGTCATTATTATTCGGTAAATAGGTGCCACTTCGTAAATCAGTTGCAAGGTCAGGAGTGAGCGCAATTTCCACGCCACCATTTTGACCCGCAAGGCCGTTATGTAGATGTGAACCAACGCTGGTATTATAATCAGATTCCAGCCCACCGAATGATCCGGTTGCATTAATCGTCCCTGAGTCAGCATACCATTCAACCATCACAGCTCCGGTCGCCTGGCTTGCGTTTTGTGGGATTTCGTTCATGCCGGAAAGCGGAGCATAAAAATAAATATTGGCTTCAGGTACTACTTGACCTCTTATTTCACCGGAGGGATTATCCTGTGTGTGAATATTCAGATAGTGACCGCGATTTGAAAGTGTTTCAACAACAGAAGCATCTACATTGGTGAATGTATTGTTCTCGGCCGTAAATACACCTGATATTCCATCTTCCCCAATTGTTGGATCAAGTGGGATTTCTACCCCGCCTGTTTGCCCTGCAAATCCTGTATGCAAGTGGGAAGCAGCGTAATCTGATCCAAGACCAGTAAAAGAGCCCGTAACGACCAAGTCAGTTCCGTCATACTCAAGTGAAAGACCGCCTTGGGCCGTACTTATGCTAGAGGAGGGTACTCTATGTCCACCAGATGCATATGTTTGAAAATATGTTTTACCGGCTGGAAGTATCTGACCGCGTAATTCGCCAGATGGATAAGCGTCAGAATGAATATTCACGTAGAGCTGTCTGGTCCTCATTGCGTCAATTTGTTCGCTTGTGAGGGTAGCAGTCTCGTCAAATGTACCGGCTGTATCATTATCGCTAAGAGTTGGATTTAGTGGAACTGCCACACCCCCATTCTGCCCGGTAAATCCAAGATGGATATGTGCACCTGTTCCACCAATCGGATTGAGCGGAGCAGATAAATCTTCAAAAGAGCCAGTGACAACGAGTTCCGTGCCATTGAGCGTCAGTGTTACCATTCCACTTGCCGTCGTAAATACAGGTGAAACTTCATTTGCACCGCTTAAAAAGGCGCGGTATTCTTCTCCTTCCTGCGCGAAAAGAGTACTTACTGTCATTATTAAAATCAGCACGGCCGAAGCGATAAGTGCTGAAAATTTGGTTAATGTAGCTTTTCTCATAAGTTGCCGGTTTAGTTAAGATTAAAGTTGCTTTGTATTTTATCTTGTATTTTAAATTGAATAAATGAGTTGACCGTTCCTCTGATTAAAATTCAATACGTTAAAAACGATACAATTCAAATTTTTAAAATTGGTTTTGATCAGGAAAAAAATAGTAGAAAGTTCATTGCAACTAAATGAACAAGTCATCATCACCCATTTGTCAATACCTGTATTTAGACAAAAGGGTTGCCTCTGTTTAAGAGAAAATCCGAATACTTGTTTTGATTGCATTTTAACAATCATTTTTTGGTACAATAATTCAGTGATAAAACGGTAGTTTTGAAAATTATGAGTCAGCTAAAAAAGGGGGATCAACGGTGAAAAAATTCTTGAGATATTTAATGGGAATCTTGTTTGTAATGGCAGGAATTAATCATTTTATCGATCCTGCGGCATACTATCCGCTTATTCCGCCATATTTGCCCCAGCCGGAATTATTAAACCTGATGTCGGGTGTATTGGAGGTGCTGTTTGGTATTGGATTAATGACAGAAAAATTCAGAAAAGCATCTGCCTATGGTATTATAATCCTAATGATCCTTTTCATTCCGGCGCATGTTCATCATATACAGATGGATGGGTGTGTTTCAGAGAACATCTGTATACCACTATGGGCCGCATGGGTTCGTTTAATAATAATACAGCCACTTATAATTTTATGGGCGTATTACTGCCGTAGATAGGTGGGTTTGAAAATGTATTATTCAGATTTATAGAATAAATAAAAAAACCTCCAAGGTTTCTTAAAACCTTGGAGGTTTAAGTGAACGGGACTATTTAATCTTCTGAAGGCCTGAAATCCTGAGGCTTTGATGGTTTGTTATCCAGAATCTCTTCTATTTCATTAATTACATCATCAGTAAGCAGATCGACCTTATCGATTGCTTTCATATTCTCTTTTACCTGCCCGGGTTTAGAGGCACCGGTAATCACGGTGCTCACATCCTTGTTTTTCAGACACCATGCAAGCGCCAGGTGTGGCATGCTGATTCCCAGATCATCGGCTACATTGGCCAGTTTACCCACTTTTTTAAGTCGCTGTTTGCCTTCTTCACTTTCAAGAAGAGACTCTTTCAGCCATTCATACTGATCCATAGATAGACGGCTGTCATCAGGAATACCATCGTTATATTTTCCTGTAAGCAGTCCACTGGCAAGGGGGCTCCAGATTGTGGTT
The DNA here is from genome assembly GCA_964625635.1 of uncultured Rhodohalobacter sp. Lineage (GTDB taxonomy): Bacteria > Bacteroidota > Rhodothermia > Balneolales > Balneolaceae > SW132. The sequence continues at coordinate 50,964 of CAZVEP010000005.1, read as the reverse complement.
CCTAACCCTATATCATCATATAGTGGTTTAAACTCGCTTTCAACCTTGTCCCGATGAAACATGTTGTACTGCGGCTGGTCCATTAGCGGTGGCCTGAGATTATGTTGGCGGGCAACCTGATATGCTTTTTGGATTTGTACTGCACTCCACTCACTCGTTCCCCAATAAAACGCCTTGCCTGATTTAATGACCTGATCCATTGCACGGACTGTTTCTTCGATGGGGGTGTGGAGGTCAGGCCTGTGGCAAAACACCAAATCAACATAGTCAGTCTGCATCCGTTTTAATGCAGCATTTGTACCTTCAATAATATGTTTGTAGGAGAGACCTGTATCATTTGGCCCATCGCCGCCCCAGAAGATTTTAGTTGAGAGTACGAGGTCAGACCGGTTCCAGCCGGCTTTCTTAATTATATTACCCATCATGGTTTCAGACTGACCACCCGCATAGGCTTCAGCGTTATCAAAAAAGTTTACTCCGGCGTCGAACGCTTCCTTCATGCAGTCAAATGCGACTTGTTCATCGACTTGGTCACCAAAGGTAACCCAGGATCCAAATGAGAGTGCTGATACTTTAAGTCCCGATCGTCCTAAATATCTGTATTTCATAGTGTTTGGTGTTCTTTAAGGTTTATATATATCAACGTGATAAGCGCAATTACCGTTCTGATTTTTGAAATGTACCAGCTAATGAATACTGATGTTAAAGTGTGAAAATTAGTGAACAAAAATTCATCAGAAATTTCAAAGTTTAGCTGATTAAGATTAGGCGGAATTTGTTTTATCTTCAAACTTATGGACATTATTTACCTGATTACCGGCATCTTGCTGCTTACAATTGGCGGCGAAATATTGATACGCGGAGCACTGTCCGCATCAAACCGTATGAGTATTTCACCTCTGCTGAGCGGCCTGCTCATCGTTGGTTTTGGTACATCATCGCCTGAACTTGCTGTTTCTATTGAAGCAGCCCTAAGCTCGAGTCCTGATATTTCTATTGGGAATGTGATAGGAAGTAACATCAGTAACGTACTGCTCATTCTTGGAATTTGTGCTATAATAACGCCAATGGCCGTAAAACCGTCAGCTTTGAGCAGGGATGGAGCCGTGGTTCTGGGTTCAACACTTGTACTTATGGTCATGATTGCCGGAGGAATTCTTGGCCGGCTGGATGCAGCTATTCTTCTCACACTGCTTGCAGCATATCTATTTTGGGCTTATCGAAGCGAGAAGGGCTCACCCGATAGCCCGGCGGCAGAGGTCCACATAGCGGAAGCAGAAGAGATCAAGAAAAAACCATCGGGAATTCCGGTAATTATTCTTTCAATTGTTGGAGGCTTAATACTTTTGATTGGCGGATCAAACGTTCTTTTAAAAGGCGCTATAGGAATAGCGGAATCATATAATATTTCTGAAGCAGTGATTGGGCTGACCCTGGTGGCTGTAGGCACGTCTCTTCCGGAGCTGTCAATTTCTGTTTTGGCGGCGTTTCGAAAACACACCGATGTGGCAATTGGTAATATTCTTGGCAGCAACATTTTTAATGTGCTTGGAATACTCGGAGTATCAGCATTTATGCAGCCTTTAACGGTGAATACACGAATCCTAGCTTTCGATCAGTGGGTGTTGCTTGGACTATCTCTTCTAATCATGCTATTTCTTTACACGGGTCGAAAATTAAGCCGCTGGGAGGGAGGTGTTCTTTTCCTGGGTTACGTTGCTTATATACTGGTTAGTTTTACTCTGTTTCCTGGCTGAGAAAAAGAATAAAGGAATCGTCGATATAAACTTTCATCATGACTATCTTGAATAACCATTAAATTCTGACGCAGTAACCTGTCTGTTTATGCGTTGGTGATCAAAACAGGTGGTCAGACATATTTAATAATAATTTTAATAAGGTTTTAGAACACATAATGGATTTAAAAATATCAGGTAAAGTATTAAAGATTTTGGAAATGCAATCCGGAGAGAGCAAGAATGGACCATGGAAGAAACAGGATTTTATTCTTGAAACACCTGGTAAGTATCCACGGAAAGTTTGTGTGACACAGTGGGGAGATCAGATAGATCAAAATAATGTTACTGAAGGTGAAGAAATTACTGCATTTATCGATATCCAGAGCCGTGAATATAAAGGGAACTGGTACACGGATGTAAAAGCCTGGAAAGTTGAAAAGGGAGCGGGCGGTGATCAGCCCATGAATCCGGATGATAATGTCATTGATCTGGGCCCTCCCGTTGATGAAGATGATGTGCCTTTTTAACCCACTCCTCTGTCTACTCTAACTACCTTGCGGAAAGGCGCTGCGGCGGCATGGAAAGGAGGACTCCTGAATAAGATAGGCTGAGATTCTTCGATTCTGCTTTTTCAACCCCAACCTTTTCAGTTGGAGCTGCTAAACTTGCAGTCCATGCAAGATTTTTTTGAGGCTGAGAGTCTTTGTTTCGGTTGA
>CAZVEP010000005.1:14259-48409 GCA_964625635.1 uncultured Rhodohalobacter sp. | reverse complement strand
CTCTCCCTACCTTGCGGAAAGGCGCCTCGGCGGCATGGAAAGGAGGACTCATGAAAAGGCATTGAAGGCAAGACATAGTCGCTTCTCAAGGTTGAGGTTCGTTGTAACGACTTTCCTAAGCCTCAACCTTCTCATTAGAGACAACAAATTTTGTTGCGCACACAAGGTTATTTAAGGCTGAGGTTCTTGGTAACGATTTTTCTCACCCTCAACCTTTTCAGAGGGGGCAACGACTTTTGTTGCTCACAAAAGGTTACTTAAAGCTGAATTTTTCGATGGCAATTCTACTAAACTTCAGCCTTCTTGGAAATGGCAATGAAACTTGCTACTCATAAAAAGCTACTTGAGACTGAAGCTCATCATTTCAACCCTTTCAATCCTCAATCCAAGAACTGCGGTACCATACGGTGATCTGTATTTTGCTCAAATGCATAGGCAATTTCAAGTAGAACGGGCTCGCTCCATGCACGTCCAAAGAACGAAACCCCAACGGGCATTCCGTCAATAGATCCCATCGGCAATGAGATAATGGGGTAGCCGGCGCGGGCGGATGGTGAACTTGATGCAAGCTGAAAATTATCGCCTAATATCAGATCTGTTTTCCATGCAGGAGATCCGGTAGGTGATACCAGCGCATCCAGATTGTTTTCATCCATCACGCGGTCGATTCCTTCCTCACGGCTAACCCGTAGCATCTGCTCCCTGGCATTTTGATATTCTTCAGAGTCGGTACCCTCCGTTTCGGCAGCAGATAATATGAGGCTGCGATCAAAAAGTTCTGTAGCGGTAGGTGAATTTCTGATCTGCTCTGCCATCTCTTCCATTGAGCCTATAATGGCGTCATTGTTCAGCGATTCTAAGTACTCATCTATGCCATCTTTAAATTCGTGCAAAAGTACCTGGAATGCATCTCCGCCGATATTTTCTTTAGTGATTTCATCGATTTCAATAACCGTGGCTCCTAGCTGCTCCAAGGTACGAATCGTTTCATGCATAAGAGTATCAACCCGAAAGTGATTCCCCATGGGTCCGGTGTAAAAACCGATTCGCTTGCCTGCAAGCCCGTCTGCGTTGAGGTACTGCGTGTAGTCTTGCTCAACGTGCTCAGCCGCTTCGACCGAAAGCGGATCAGCATCGTCTGCACCTGCAAGTGCTCCAAGAAGGATAGCTGCATCACGAACAGTTCGGGTCATAGGTCCCGCGCTGTCGGTAGTATACGAAATTGGAATAATACCGCCACGGCTCCAAAGCCCTACCGTTGGTTTCATCCCGACGACACCGTTTGCATTAGACGGACAAACAATTGAGCCGTTGGTTTCTGTACCGATTGTAAGCGTCGCGAGATTGGCAGATGCTGCAACGCCTGATCCAGCACTTGACCCACAAGGATTCCGGGTTATATCATAGGGATTGTGAACCTGTCCGCCAAGGGCACTCCAGCCACTGGACGAAAAACTGCTATGAAAATTAGCCCATTCACTTAAATTGGTCTTACCCAAAATAACTGCCCCGGCCTCGCGGAGTTTCGAGACAATGAAAGCGTCGTCAGGCGGGATTGATCCCTCTAAAAATATGGAACCGGCTGTTGTGGGGATGTCTGCTGTGTCTATATTGTCTTTCAAAAGAATGGGGACACCGTGAAGGACGCCTCGTACGTTTCCATCTTGCCGCTCTTGATCAAGTTGATCAGCTATTTCCAGAGCATTTGGATTGACTGTCAAAACTGAATTTAGTGCGGGCCCATTTCGGTCGATCTCTTCAATTCTATTGAGATATGCCTGAACAACCTGGCGGGTCGATAGATCTCCTGATTCATATCTATCCTGAAGTTCAGAAACCGTAATATCCTCCAGGCTAAGACGTTCGAATTCGGAGGGAGAATTTCGTGGTTGAGTACAGCTAATCAGCAAGAACAGAAATGGAAGAAAAAGCAGTTTTATTTTCATAAAGAGGGAAACAAGGATTAAAAGTTTCCCTAAGTAAGGCATATTTCAGATAGGGGTCAACTTTCACTCCCTGATCAAATATGCATTAGCATTGACAGTATAAAATGCGTTGAGGTGCAGAAGTTTTATTACGCTAGGACGTCTTCTCCTTATTGGTACTCTCTGCTTTAGAAAAAGATTTGGCCAGAATTTCTCTATTTACAGGCTTCGTAATAAAATCGATATAGTTCGTTTTTTTTGCCCGCTCATAGTTGTACTTGTCGCTGTTTCCGGAAATATAAATGACGGGAATCATCGATTCTTTCTGTATTGAGCTGGTTGCCATTATACCATCAATATCATCCTGAAGAGAGATATCCATGGTGATGATATCCGGTTTCAGTTTAAGGGCCATTTCAATGGCTTCGGCTCCTGTTGTAACTTTACCAATGACCTCATAGCCGAGGCTTTTGATTAGCTTTTCGAGAAGAATAGACTGAATCATCTCGTCTTCAACTATCAAAATATTGTTAATTGAGCTTTCATTTCCATTAACAGAGCCGTTATTCAGGTGACCATTGTCAGAATGTGAATCAGTTTTAACTTCCGACTTTACACCCAATGCATCCGTCGCAGATTCTGGTTTGTCTGATCTCACTTTCGCTTCAAACAAACTGATGGAAGAACTTTTACTGCGTGATTTGGTCTTCGGCGGTTTAGGCCGACCATTAGAAATAGTTTTTCTTCTGTTAGGCGCTGAGTGCTGAAGTTCTTTCACAACGGCTGGAACCAGATCACTCATTTCCTGTTTTGATAATGTTGCCCTTGCCCCATTTTCAATAAGTTTACCTGCAACATCGTCGGGCAACGCGTCAGAAATTAACAGGAATGGCACTTTAACTTCTAGTTTGTTTAGGATGCTTAAAGCTTCTACACTGTCAAATCCAGGCATATTATGATCGCAAAGTACAATATCCCATTGATCATTTTTAAGGGCCAAAGACAGTCCATCAGCTGATTCAACTCTATGTGTCCTTGGTCTGAAACCGCCTTTTCGAAGATGGCGAATCATCAAGTCAGCATCATCTCTGGAATCTTCAATAATCAATACATTTACAGGATGGCCTGTTTTGAATATTCGTCTTGTTTTCTCCGAAAGCATATATAAGACTTTTATAAGCAATTAATATAATAAACTCACTAATCTTGATGAGTCTTTATTCGAGCAATTGATACGTCAGTACCGGTGATATTATCGGTGTGAAATCTGAGCAGTTAAATTAGAATTACAGGAAGTAAACTTAAGTTGAATGAAATGGTGATCTGAGGTTTTTAAAGCACATTCATTAAGCTTAGAGAAAATAGAAGGGGTTAAATTTCAGGGCATAAGATATTGATAAATATATCTTTATGACTAAATACTGAGGATAGCTGTACTTCAGTAAATATCTGACTTTGTGAGCTGGAATTTTTTTCTGAGTGGAGCTTAAAGGCTAACAATTACAGAGGCTAAAACTCTTATTATATACGTCTGATTTATGGCATCCATATAGACATTAGCTGCTCGAGTTTTTCCGGCGAAACAGGCTTGCTGATATAGTCGGTAGCGCCATGCATGAGGCATTCTTCACGGTCGCCTTTCATAGCTTTTGCCGTTACAATAAATACTGGAAGAGACGTCATATTTAAATCATGTCGTATTCTGTCAATTGTTTCAAATCCATCCATTTCCGGCATCATGAGATCAAGTAATACTACTCCAATCTCATTCTTACGGGCTTTAAGTATATCAAGTGCGTCTTTACCATTTACGGCACGGTGTACAACGCGACCGTCACTTTCCAGAAGAGAAGAAATAGAGAAGTAGCTTTGATTATCATCATCTACAACAAGAACGGAGGCTGAAGTCTTTTTTAAATTTCTTAAATCTGAAGATGTGCCTTGTTTATTCTCTGTAGGTTTGATGAGCTGAGAGATGCGTCTCATTAGCTTTGAGTGACTTCCAACATTTTTGAGAATGACATCCGATGCATGCGTAAGCAATTCCTTTTTCTGTTCATTCGTCAATGATCTGCCAGAATAGATAATTACCGGTATAGAAGACAATGACGGGTCGGCTGCCAGTTTTTTCAGAACTTCCTGACCTGTTGCATCCGGCAGCGTTAGATCGAGGACAATGCAATCTACCGGAGATGTATTGAGAACGTCAATTGCATCTTTTGCAGTCAGTGCAATAAGGCATTCATCAACTATTTCCTCGGCAAATTCGCTGAGAGCATCATTTTGAATTTTATTATCATCGATCAATAGAAGCGTGCTTTTGCTGCCAGGTAATTCTTTCTCTTTCGAACCGGATGAAAGCATATGTGCAACATCAGATTTATTTAGCGGGAGTGAAGCCGCGCCTGACAGCCCATCTAAATGAATATCAGGAATAGAGTGCGACTCATCCGTAATCATCCAGACGGAACTGCTTTTTGCAATATCGATATTGTCAAGAATGTGCTTAGCCAGGCTCCACCCACTAATTTCAGATAAAAATGGATCAATCAGGATTGTGACAGGAACAGTTTTACTAAGAAAATCCAGAGCCTCATCTCCGCTCTTTAGAACCTTAAATGTCCTGGAATAAGACTTTAAGTGGGAATTTAGAGCTGCTGCAAGTTTTTGATTCTCTGAAATGAGAACCACGTCGGCTTTTTGCTCTGAATCAGTCAAAGGTGATGTGTCTGCGAGAATAGATTCGACTGTGGACTTTGAAACCGGAACTTCAGATGTATCGTGTTTTAAAGGCAGCGACAAGGTAAATGTGCTCCCGACTCCTTCTTTACTTTCAAGCGTGAGTGAACCACCCAGTAATTCTGCAATTTGGCGGCAGATTGACAAACCCAGGCCGGTTCCGCCAAACTTTCGCTGTGTTGATCCGTCAGCCTGGCGGAAGCTTTCAAACACAAGGTCTTGTTTATTTTCAGGGATCCCAATCCCGGTATCTTCCACTTTAAATAGGATCCATTCATCACTGGGCTGGTGCGGATCCGTTTCGATGTAAACATCAAGATCTACGCGTCCCTTCTCTGTAAATTTCATTGCATTGGAGAGGAGATTTCGGATAATCTGTTCCAGGCGAAGCTGATCCATGACAATTTCAGAGGGACAGTTCTCATAAACCGATAAAGAAAAATCAAGCTCATTTTCAGCAGCGATAGGTTCAAACACATCACCGATACCGCTCAGAAGTTCTTTCAGGTCAACCGATTCAAATGAAAGTTCCATCTCACCTGATTCTATTTTTGACAGGTCCAGAATTTCATTAATAAGGCTTAGCAGATTTTTGCCAGACTGTTGAATGACATCAATATATTTTTCCTGTTTATCTGAAAAGATATCATTGTTTGATTTCTGAAGCAGATTACTCAGCAATAGGATGGAATTCAGCGGTGTGCGCAACTCATGGCTCATGTTGGCAAGGAATTCCGATTTGTGTTTGCTGTGTTCAGCTAACTCCTTTGCAAGTTTTTTTTGTTCACGGATCCGCCTGGCATCTTTTTCACGATCCGTCAGGTCAAACCCGATCGCAGTAAAAAACTGCTGGTCGTTCTGCCGAATGAGCTGCAGGTGAATTTCGATCGGATAGGAAGATCCGTCTTTTCGCTTGTGCTTGGTTAGGAAAAGGTCTTTTTCCAACTCACCATTGAACAGGGGCTGCAAGATTCGCTTGTAGTCCTGAATTGAATCAAGGTGCGGATTAATGTCAATGGGAGACATTTTGTGAACTTGATCTGTATCATACCCGAGATTAGTTATAGCGGTGTGATTCAGATACTGAAACTTCAGTGTTTCGCAGTCAAATATATATATCTCATTCAGGCTGTTTTGAATAACCGTCAGAAGACGATCACGTTCAATTTCGGCTTCCCGGTGTTCTTTTCTCAACTTAGCCTCTTTCAGTTCCCGTTCGATTGCCGGTACGAGACGCTGAAGGCTGTCTTTCATCAGGTAATCATTGGCGCCTGCTTTCATCGCTTTTACAGCAAGCTCTTCGCCAATTGCCCCGGAGACCAAAATAAATGGAACGTCAAGTTTATGTTCTTTCAGAATGCCCAGAGCAGTGAGACCATCAAATTTTGGCATACTGTAGTCGCAAATGATCAGGTCCCAGTTTCCGCTCTTAAGGGAGTCCTCAAATTCCTTTCTTGTATCTACGGTTGTAGCGTCTGGATTATATCCGCCTCTTCTGAGATTCATCAGGATAAGTTCCCTGTCGTCTTCAGAGTCATCAACCAGAAGTAGGCGTATCTGCTTTTTAAGAGTAGGCATGTTTTGAAAGTAAAATCTGTGAACCGCTGACAATAGACTGTTAGTATACTGAAAATTTCGAACCGTGTGAATACTGTTGAGTCAATCATCTGAAATAGTCAGTATGAAAATGGTTGCTGATAGTATCGTTTAAATACTAAAGACCATGATGCACTTAAAGCATTATCTGAACGATAGTGGATAATTGTTAGGAAAAGAAGGCGTAAGAGCTGAAACTGCTAAAGATTGGAAGCGGGGAAGGCATTTTTAAAGTAATGCAGCTCAACCGCAATACGTCTGTTTTTTAAGAGGGGGTCACATTCAACGTTAACCAGTACTCGCTTATTAAAACGGCTGCTTTTTTAAACTCAGTGAAATCAACAGGCTTTTGAATATAGCTGCTGGCACCCAATTCATAGCTTTCTTTAATATCCTTGTCCTCACCAGAAGAAGTAAGCACAATTACCGGAATGTGTTTCGTAGAAACGTCTGAGCGAATTTTCTTCAAAATCGTAAATCCGTCAATAATTGGCAGATTTAGATCAAGCAGTATTAAATCCGGTAGAAGATGTCCGTCTTTATCACCCAGATTTTGATTGTATAGATAATCAAGTGCCTGGGATCCATTCTCCATCAGCCGGATATTCTCATAATTGAGTTTCTTCAACGCACGCATCGTTAATAATCCGTCATCGGGATTATCCTCAATAATAAGTATTGATTTATCTGATGGATGCATGGTTACTGCTGGATTGGTTTGTTAAAAATTGTTTGTTAAAACTACGCTGTTGATTTAAAAAACGTACAGAAGCAGTCATAAGTTGCCAGAAAATGTCTGTCTGTTTAAGATTATCGTCAAATATGACCGCGCCTGAATTCAAATCCAAGATTCTAATCTATGCATTTTTTGTGTTTGTTCTCATAGTGAAACAAAATTCAGCTCCACCTCCGGGCTCGCCTTCAGCCCATATTCTTCCAAGATGTCTGTGCACAATTCTTTGAACAGTTGACAGACCTATACCTGTGCCGGGAAAATCAGTTTCTTTGTGAAGCCTCTGAAATGGAGTGAAGAGTTTTTTTGCATAGTTCATATCAAATCCGGCGCCATTATCGCGAACAAAGTAAACCGTTTCACCATCAATTCGTTTTGACCCCACTTCAATACGTGTTACTTCTTCTTTTGACGTGAATTTCCAGGCGTTTTCAATCAGGTTTTGAAGGGCAACTTTCATCAGGTTTTCATCACCGAGTATATACAGGTCAGGCTGGATGATAAATTCAGCATTTCTCTCAGGCTCTATTTCAGTGAGATTTTTGGAAATAGATAGAGCAATATTTGAGAGGCTGATATTTTTCTTAGAGAGTTCTGTTCTCGATACTTTTGCCAGTTTTATCATATCATCAATCAGCGTGGACATGCGCTGGGCTGCCGATCGTACACGAGAAAGATAATTCATGGCAATATCATCAAGTGTGTCGCCATAATCTTCAATCAGTGCCTGGCTGAAACCATCGATACTTCGCAGCGGTGCACGTAAATCATGTGATACAGAATAACTGAAAGCCTCTAACTCTTTGTTCGCAATTCGGAGCATCTTGGTCCGCTCAATTACCTTGTTCTCGAGTTCATCATTCATCCGCGCTATCTGGCGCTCCGTTTTTTTCCGCTCCGTAATATCTTTAGAGATTCCACGGTAGCCCTGAAATATGCCATTGTTACTGAATAGCGGAATACCGCTTGTTTCAAAGATAGCGATGTTCCCATCTGAATCTTCAAATGATTGCTCCACTCCAACAAATGCTTCTTGTGTGAGGGCAAGCTCAGTAAATTCTTCCTCAACACCTTCTCGCTGTTTCATTGGGATAAGGTCGAGAATAGAGTTGCCCAGCACCTTATTCAGCTCATAACCCAGGATTGTCTGGATCTTGAGGCTGGAATAGGTGATGCATAAGTTCTCATCAATTTCCCAAATCCAGTCGTTGGTTGTTTCGATGAGGCTGCGATACCTTTCTTCACTTTTCCTGAGGGCATCTTCTGCTGCTTTGCGGTCGGTGATATCCTGGATATAGCCAACAATTTCAGTCAGATTGTCGTGCTGATCGTAGCTGCCTGTCGCTTTTAAAATCGTATGTACGGTTTTGCCATCAACCCTCGACGCCGGCATCTCATTATTATTAATCTGTTCTTTTTGCTGCAGACTTTCCCAAAAGAAAACCTGGTGCATGTAATTGGTAAACCTATCATTGAAATTACTCTGAAGAGCGGCCTCTTTTGATTTGAATCCGAAAAGAGAAATAAATGCTTGATTACACTCTTTAACTAAGCCGTCAGGTGAAGTGATGAAGCTGGGATTCAGGTCTTCCATGAAGAGCGTGCGATAGCGCTGCTCAGAATTTCGGACTTCTTTAACAGAATGTTTTTGCTCAAGAAGCTGCTTGAGGCTTGGAAGCAGTTTAGAAAGCTCCTTTTTGTGATGTGGGATGTTTTTTGATTCTTCAGTAAAGAAAAACCGAAGCATGTCATTTCTTCCGTTACTAAATGCCACCTGCATACAAAGAGAAACTAAAACATCGCTTTGTCGCAAAATTTCCGGGAGTGTGATATTGTTCGACTCTGAATGATCTGCTATCCAAACTTCGTCAATGACTTCAAGGCTGGGTTTGTAGAACTCACTGCTGCCGCCGGTAAGTCTGTTCAGAAATGTTTCCGACCCACTGTCGTCTCCACGAATAGTATGGGTTATGATCCAGGCTGAACTTTTAGCAATTTTTGATCGGCACTCGGCATAGACCGGACCTAAATGACTATTCAAAGTTTTTAATACCTCGCCCAATGCCGTGTGGTAGCTGTCGGCCAGGAATATCTCTCGTGTCAGTTCCGGCAGGAGCTCTTCCAAATTATCAGCAATTTTGCCGGGCGATTTATTCATATTGAGATCAGAATCAACTATGTATTTATATATTGATAAAATATGCGTTGACTATTGATAAGCCAAGAACAGAAATAAAATTATCCATTATTGTGATGCCGAGCGATTTTGATATTCACAATCCATGAGAACTTATAAAAAAAGCAGATTGCTCAATCTGTAAATCCAGTTGAATCAAGAGAGGCAGCCAGTGTGAGGAGGTTTAATACACGGCCGATTTCAATCTGTTTGAAAAGGTTGAATACTTACATGTTACTAAGGCTTTACAAATTCTTGTAGAGAATGATAGTTTATATGTTAGTTGGATATTTAACGCATTTGTAGACATTAAAATTTTATAATATTAGAAATTTTTTATATTATGAATTCAAGCATAAAAGTGCATTAATCCAAAAAAGGTTGAGAGCATTTACTATGCAGGTGATTTAAAGTGACAATGTTATAAACTCAGAAAGGCTGTCTTTACGCATAGATACAAAAATACTTTTTTCAAGTGATAATGGAAGAGAAACAAGGCCAACAACGGCATGGAAGTGCCGAGACCTATATGCAGGAAAAAAATCAAGCATCGGTCGACGATCAGACACATGAAATAGAGAGCCTTAAGCGCAAATATAAGCACCTTAAGGCTGTGCATCAGTTGCAAAATCGAACAATTCGCCACTTTATGCACAATGTAATGTCCCCTCTTAGTGCAGTATCGGGTTATCTTGAGTTGTTGATTAATAACCTTGATGAAAGTGAAAAAGAGGATAAACTAACCCGATATAGCCAAAATATTGGTGATGGACTGGATGAAATTGGCTTTCTGCTCGAACAAATCCACGATATCTACAAAGAGGAATCTCACGCCGGAGCCACCGCTGATAATCCGGTGGTTGAACTAAACTGGCTTGTTAATGAAGTGAAAGAAATTGTTTCCAACTCTACAGATCTGAAGGCTTCCGATATCACATTTATCGAAGCTGGCAAGCCTGTGTTCGTAGAAGCAGAATTATTCCAGATTAAGCTCATGGTCTATAATCTTATCATGATTGCCGACAGTTTTTCCGGAGCAAATGGCACCTTGGAAATAAAAGTAGATCGCGAAAATTCTGAGTTTGCGCTTTTTATTCGAAGTTCAGGAGAGAACATTCCGGACCCATCCCTCAGAGAACTGTTTGAATCGAAAAACATAATGCAGTTAACAGATGATCTTGAAGGAGATGGCCCATTGTTGCTTGGCTTAAAAATCTGTGCGCAAATCTGCGATCAGATCAGCGGTAAAATAATCATGGATAAACGTGATCGGGAAACTCCGCAGTTTATTCTTTCGGGTCCCGTTACAGACTCAGACTCCCCATTTTAATCATTTGCGCATTCTTCATCAGACTTGCCCGTATTGGGAAATGGCAATCATGAGATCGCACGCAGAGGCTGGCAAAATAATATACTTCAGAAGTGAAATAGCTCATCAGTTGGCAGACTAAGGTCCTGGAAATTTGAATAATCTTTGCAATCTGAGTGCCTTAACTCTCTAAATATGAGGGTATTCCAGAATGTCATTCAAGTTCTAAAGAAAAACTCACAGTAGCCGATAAAAATTTTAGAACGACAAACAAAGATTGATTAAGTAACTAGTGTCATGTCAATGGTGAGATGCCGTTAGCGAGTCATCGGATGAGTCATTCATGAATGATGTATTGATCCGATACGACTCGATTTTTCGAAAAACTCATCCGATTACTACACAACATTTCATCGATGACACTACACTAGTTTCGTAAAATTATTCATTCGATTTGTTGTTGACAGAAGCGGTAAAGTTAGAGATAAAGAGTGTTGGGAGGTAAAGGCAGAGAAATAGTTAGGGTCAATTCCTGATGTTGCGAGAATCCTTAATGATGATCAAAGCAAAAAAGATTGATATAAACCGACACTATTTATAACCAATTGCTTTCAAACTTGAAAATGGTTAGTGGATAAACAGACGGGGAAAAACCCCATTTAAAGCGTTGCCTTTAGCCGGGCAACGCTTTTTTTATTGGAAAAAAACAGGCCATAACTTCCGAAAAGAAGCCTTCCGGAATTTGATTATCAGCTTATTATGTTTGAAAAGGGATAAGTGATACTGATTCAGATACTTACCTGATTAGCTGAATGAGGCGGGTGGGCAGTAGAGTGTAAATTGAATACCTTTGTCCAAATCGTTGCCCGATAACAATATGATTGCCTGTCTTCGCCTGGCGATAATTTGTGCCAGGCTGAGTCCGATTCCTAAACTATTTGCTTTCGTCGTGATAAAAGGGAAGTATAATTTCGATACTATATCTTCAGGAATAGGGTTCCCCCAATTAGTAACAGAAATTTTTCTATTGGATTCAACTTCAATTCTAATCGGCGAATCTGATCCTGAATAATGCTCAGCAGCATTTTGTATAAGTATTGTAAGAATGTGCCTCAGTTCAGCTTCATTGAACTTAAAGCTGTCAGTGGCCTTATTCAAAACAGACACTCTCTGTTTTAGATTTGAATCATATTGACTCAGCACATCGCGTATAACGTTTTCAGCACGTGACGAATCAGCTTCCAATTCGTTTTCTATTGTCACATCCGCGTAATGTAGACGTTCAAGTTCGTTAAGGATTTCAAACAGATAATCGAGGCCCTCGCTAACCTTTGAAAGTTTGTGCTGATCTTTCTTGTCAGAAACGGTTTCAATCATTTCGAGATACCCCCGCATACCCGTCATTGGGGAACGTAATCGATGTAGAAGAACCGCGATCATATTTCTAATCGTTACGAGTTCTGAATCATCAGGCACAGAACCTGGATGTTCTAAGACCAGTTTAAAGTAGTTTTTATTATTCCAGCGAAACTGCTGTTTTTTTAGGTAATGCCACTTGTTATTGAAAAAAACCAGCCCTTCAGATGTTTCCATATGTATAAGGCTATGAATTGATTTGCCATCAGGGCCAGGGCTTCCGCATGCGGATACTGCAGAATTATTCGCAACCAAAATAATATCAGATGCCCCGTCAATAAGAAACACTGGATCCTGTGTTTCAGAAATCAGTGATCTTAGGCTTTCAATGGATCTATTTTTTATGTCGTGCTTATCCATTCTGCTTTGTTTCAACTCCATTAACGTGCCAGTATAATCTAAAAATGTATGACGGTCAGCGATACTCTCCGGGGGATGTAAACCATAGGAGAATTGTCGCGTTTATAAAGTTTATCAGCTTCTTTTATGGAGTCTTAAGAAATAATGATTGTCTGGAAAAATTTGCCGATCGAACGGCTAAATCTACTGCTGTTAATCTGAATGAGTCAAGACGTACAAATAAACAGAATCTCGTTTTAATATTTTTTTGAATCGTTTAACAATTCTATACAAAGCAGCCGGGGAATTGTTTCCCGTATCATTTATATAGTGAGAGGTGATAACACGTGTTTTCATTATGTGAACCGGCACGGCAAAAATCTAAAAAAACAGGCAGTCTCTCTTCATAAGAATCGAAAAGTAACTTAAAGGAAACGGATGACTGACTTTTTAAACGATGAGGAGCATATCTTTAGTTTTGAGATAAGAGTAGATTAAAGACATAAAGATACAGGCTAATTAAATTAGTGATCGCTAGCTATTTTATGCGGTCGTAGTGGATTCTCCAATTAAGCGACCAGGTAGATCCATTATCCCTGGAAGATTCCCAGTCCCATGTGAATGAATCGGGCTGTATATTGTAGAAAATCATGCGCTGAAGAATTAATTCACCTTCTTGGTCGGTACCGGTACGTGAAAACATACGTTTATCGTCATCAAATTCACCGGTAAAATCAAGGTAGTCGCCGGTGTTATCCACCCAAGTCTGTTTCCATTCACCTGTAGTCTGTTTATATACAGAGTAGCTCTTACCGATGTAACCCGCACTGCTGCCTGTCACCCCTTCAAAGTTCTCTTTGATGACTGCACCATCCAGTATCCACTCAACTTTATTGAACCCGGTACCTGTGGTACTGTCGGGCTCTATCCAGGTCAGATCCCACTCACCGATCCAGAAATCGAAATATTCTTCAGGCGAAATCTCCATCGTGGACGATTGAGAATAGAGGCTGCTAGAATTAATAATTGTGATCAGAACGAGGAAGAAAAATGGAAGAATTGATTGTTTCATAATTGATGAAAGCAGATTTACTTTCGATTAAGAAGGCTTGAACCATAATACATGATTCGGTCATTAATAGGTAAAAGTTTCAATTTCTGCCTGACCATCTTATAGAAAGATGCTCTTACAGTAAAAAGAATTGGACCGGATTTTTTAGACTATTGAAAATGGGAGTGAAGGGTTAGTTATACAGGAGATAGGTTTGACGCGGAAACACAACAACGTGACTCAAAAGTGGCTGGTCGAAAATTCTTATCCTCGCAGGCTGTTCGTCGGAGATTAATGCTCTGTTTTATCCTCTTTACTTTTGGCTGCTAAAACAAGTGACCAAAGTGCAATTATTATCAGGCCGCTAAATTCTCGTGCTGCTTCTACGCCCACATACTGCATCCCAATTTCCTCAAAGATATTTTTAAACCCGGTTGCAGTGAGGTCAGGTATGATGGTAACTGCCCAAATGCCGGCTATAACAGCAAGCAATCCAGCTGCTATCCAATGAATTTTGTTAAAAGCATAAAGAATTGAGAGAAGAGCACCCCCAGCGTAGATCAGAACCCAAAAAAGCGGATCGGGATCGTTAATTTGGGCAATAGCAGATAGGCCTAACAAGACAGCCACAATGTAATTAATGTACCGAAAAGCCATAGATGTGAGATAATTGTTCAGGAAATCATAACTGACTGAATGAATCTACAAAAGACAATGGATTTTCAGAAATGAGAACATCTTTCAAATATAGCCAAACTTGTTTTAAACTTTTCTACAAGTATATATCCTGACTTCAATTGCCAATTATTCAGTTAATACCGTCACCATCAGGTTAAAGCCTTTTCATCGACAGCCTGAAAAGAACTCTGATCTTTGATAGAGAACGTCATAGTGTCAGGTATAAGCTGTAAAAGATGTTGGATTTACAGTCGCTATTAAGCGTTTTGAAAAACTTCTTCGCCCATAAGGTCTGATTTAAGCTGGATTAACAACTTTCCTACAATCTGTGAAATACGAGCTTCAGATAGCTCAAGCAGAAGCGCAATTTCGCTCATGGTCATCTCTTCGTAATAATATAGCGTAAGAATCAGTCGGTCTCTTTCTTCGAGCTGTCCGATTTTACGTTTCAGTGTCTCAGTTACTTCATTTTTTTCCATATTACTGTCTGGTGCTACGCTATCCGGATCTGCATGTACTTCATAATAATTGCCTGAATCCTCGTCAAATGTATTATCAAGGGAAAGGGCGTTTCGTTGCTGAACATACGTGAGCAGCTGATGATATTCGTCAAGTGTCATATCCATCTCGAGAGCAATTTCATCTTCGCTTGGCATCCGGCCTAACTGCTGTGATTTTCGCTGGATAATTTCCTGTACCTGACCATAATTTTTTCTCTGCTTACGGGGAAGCTGGTCAATTTTTCGAAGATAGTCGATAACACTTCCACGGATACGATAGTAAGCGAATGTGTTAAACTGAATATTTTTTGTGCAATCATAGGACTCTAATGCCTGGAATAATCCGCTGATTCCGGCACTTTCCAAATCTTCCCGCTGTGTAAGAGGCTGATCAGGACGGTTGATTTTACCGATAATACTTCGGATCAGTGGCATGGATTTGCTAATGATTGAATTTCTAAGACCAGGTGCCGGATGTTCGAAGTAAGAGTCAATTAGTTCTTGTAATGATGCATTACCCATGGTTGAGTCCTTATAATTAGATTGTATTTCGGTTGTTAGTCAGTTGCTTCTTTAAGAGTCTTGCTCTTGTCGATCTGTAACTATTAGTTCCAAATACAGTACCAATCTTTAGAAGTGCGTTAAAAGGGGGCTGAGACGGTATCAGAGGTTTGATGAGCGGACAAATTCTCCAAATTGAGGAAAAGATTTCCAGAATGGAGTCAGTAGATTCCGGCAGGAATAAAAAAGAGAATGAAAAAACTGCTTTTATACAGTTAAGCCGAAAACGGGAGAAGAAAGGTCTGATCTTTAATGAAAAGAGATCCCTGCACCATCAAAAGCTGAAAGTGTACCCAAATTATCAGAATGGGAATAATTGGATAAGTAGAAAGGGCTTATAGGTCACAGCCTATATTTGAAACCCAATGGGAATAAGACTTGAGAAGAGATTGCCGCTTAATTAGAGATCCAGGTTATGGGCTGTTGGTGATAAGTGCTCTGGCAGTGGAAATGACTAAACTGTAACTGATAAAATCAGAATTAGGGCTTATTAATCGTTCTCGAAATTTTTCAGCTTATTTCGAATTGTTCGGTCAGATATACCCAATAGCTTAGCAGCTTCTTTTTGATTTCCCTGAGTGTGTTCAAGTGTTTTTTTAATCATGTGAAGCTCCATATCCTCAATCGACATAAGCGGCATGTCGGTCAACACTTCCCGGCTGAGTTCGTCATCAACATTTGAAAATAACTGATTATCGATATGCTCAATAGTGATTTTTGGGTCGTCACCAGAAAGGATGACACCCCGCTGAATTTTGTTGTCAAGTTCCCGCACATTGCCGCGCCATTCCTGATTCATGAGGTATTCCATGAGGTCATCACTGATAGATTTCTCACCCAGGTCGTACTTTTTTGCGTATCTCTCCACAAAAAATTGGGCAAGAAGTGGGATATCTCCCTTTCTGTGTCTGAGTGGCGGAATAGAAATTGGGAACACATTCAGGCGGTAGTAGAGATCCTCTCTGAATGATCCATCGGAAATTGCCTGTCCGATATTTCGATTGGAAGTTGCCAGGATTCGAACGTCCGCCTTGATAGGTTTTTGGCTTCCAACCCGGTAAAATTCTTTTTCCTGAAGGACGCGAAGCAATTTGGCCTGAACATTTATATCAATTTCGGTAATCTCATCGAGTAAAAGGGTTCCGCTGTTTGCCTCATCAAAGGCCCCCTTCTGATCGTTGATTGCGCCTGTAAAGGATCCTTTTTTATGTCCGAAAAGTGTGCTTTCGACCAGTTCAGAAGGTAGGTTAGCGCAGTTTATTTTAATATACGGAGCTTTTACGCGGTCGCTGTTGATGTGAATTTGGTGTGCAAATACTTCCTTACCGGTCCCGCTCTCTCCCTGTATCATTACCGGGGCATTGTTGCGGGCAATTTTTGGAAGAACCCTTAACAGCTTTGTAATATTAGAATCTTCACCAACAAACTTGATTTCGCCTTCGACAATCTCATCACTCAAACGCTTTACATGCTCAGATTTTTTAAGCTCTTCCTTCCTGGGACTTGATTTTGCAGACGGTGAGGGCTTACCGGGACCAATTTCTGAAGTGTCGGAAGTGAAATAGCGTTCAACACGAAAGATTATTTCTTTGGCTTTAAACGGTTTCGTAATGTAATCGAAGGCGCCTTTACGGAGTGCGTTTACGGAATGTTGAATATTACCGAAACCCGTAATCATTATCAGGCCGGTGTCAGGACGATGCTTCTTGACAAATGTCAGAATCTCGTCACCGGTCATTTCATTCATTTTCACATCGGTGACGACCAGATCAACTTCATTATCTTTCAGATAGTCGGTTGCTTCAATTGGATTATCAAACGCGATTGTTTCGAAATCGTGGCTAGACAGATGCTCGTTCATAAAGCCAAGCAGCAGTTTGTCATCGTCGATTAACAGTATGCGTCCTTTCATACAAATTCAGATAGTTTACAGGATGTGAGAAAAATGAGGGCAATCAAATAAGAAACTAATTTTAAGATACAAGTACGCGGGGCAAATCGTAAGTGCAGAACATTCTTGTTTTCAATCATGGAAAACAAAAAATATTAAAGCACATCAAGACCCAACTAACTCAAATTCTTAATGATGATGATCAGTTTTTATCATAATGAGTGGATCAAAATCTAATTAAAAAAGGTGTCAAATAAAACAAGGGGACAGGAAGGGGGCAGGAATAAACTAACATGTTATCTGCGCCTTAGTATGAATCTAAATTGTAGTTAACAGTATCTATTAAAGAGTGACACTGAATCTAAAAAGATGAGCTTCCTTTAGGAATCAGATAATAAAATTTTGGGAGGCGCCGGAAAAGAAAAGGTTTGAACGATTTGGATAAATAAAAAAGCCCGCCGACTATTAAGCCGACGAGCTTTTATTAATCCAGGTAGATTATCTGGTAAGCAGGTGTACTACTTAATCCAGCATTTTTTTGGCTATTACTTCCCAGACATCGGGGTTATCTAGCATCTGACCTATTTCTGTGTTGCTTGCTGCATCCGGAGAGACAGCTTTGGTGGCCATATATTCGTTGATATTTGCCTTTATTCTATTCAATTTTTCGGCTGACTCGTGGTTTAATTTTTCCAATTCAATTGATGCGAATAACTCTTCGCCTTTTTTTGACCCGTAAACATCTAATGTATCCTCGTAAGATATTGAGCTTTCAGACTCAGAGGTGGAAATTTCAGATGCTAATCCGTTTTCGGTAACATGGGTGCAGAAAATTTTTGACATATTATTGAGATCAGTGATTGTTTCTGTCTTTAATTAATTGTGTTAATACAGTATCAGCCGAAACCGATAACTATTGCTAAATTTTTTACCTGAATCTTTGTGACAGGTATCTCCCATAGATTGTAGAACACTTGACATCTTTGATCTTATCCATTGGATAAATCTGTGTTTTGAGTCAGTGCTGGCAAACCCATTTATATAATTTATCGGCTGAGAAATGGGGGGAGTTAAGATCTTTTCCGTTTATAAAGATTTTATAATATAAGCTTGAAATACCCCTCTGATAATCTGAATACAGGTATTTCCTTTAAGGAGATTTACTTTTAAAGAAGTTTTTTTAATACCTGAAGGCATCGATTGACATCCTGAGTGAATCACATTCGTAATAGTTGCTTTCATTGAAAACTTTGATTTTCTGATTGTTGCGAACTGAAATCAGGTGAATAGTTATCGGCTTAACTGCCCAAAATTGTAAGTGATAAAATCTTCCCTAAGTTTTTGTTACGACAGAAAGGGAAAGCGTAGCTATATATTGGTAAATCTCTTCAGTAGCTGACAAGAATTTTGAATAAATAAATGTGTTCCGATTTAAATATCAAATTCATTTGATGGCACATATAAGGGTATTGGTTTTTAGAGACCGGTAAAGACGGAGCATACAACTAAAGGATATTTTTCAGAAGTGTCTGGCAGTAGAGGTGCAATATTTTTTTTAATCCCACACTTGTAACCAAAAATTTTTTTGGAAGATGACTATTTAATATAGAGTGATTCAAGTCAATCCCGGGAAACGAGTCTACATATCTGACATCCATTTTTCATTATGTTTTTTCTGCTGATTCCTTCAGGATACATGCTAAGTTATCAAACCGAATCTCCAAGCCGTTCAAGGACGGGATGTAGAGGTTTTTGGGATTAGAGCTCATCTGACTCATAAAAAAATCTTAAGGAATCCAGGGTATTTGTACTTCTTGCCAAGAATGAGAGGTTATTAATCAATAATAATCTGTGTTTAAAAACATGCTAGCACTGTATTAGCCGCGATTAAGACATTATAACTGTACTGGAGAGCATTTTGCTTGGCGATTTTACTATTTTTCTGTCGGGTTAAGTGAATACATATAGCCCTCAAATAAAGATGAAAAAGCAAATGATACATATTCACTATTACTTTTTATACAATTCTTGATAGGAATTTATAAGTAATAATGGATGATAAGATTTAATTTAAGTGGGAACATTTTTCCAACATCAGAGAATATATACTCAACAAAAAATAAGAAAATGTACAGAGTGATTACTAAATATCAGCTACTAGCGCTTATCGCACTATTTGTTTTCGTTTCTTGTGGCGAAGATCAGGGACTTAATATCACAGATCCCGGGTTTAATGACGTCAAATCTGAATTAAAAATTGTAGATGGTGGTGAAAATGCGACTCTTGAAGTGATGAAAGGGAAGTCAAGCTACTATGATTTAGCACTACGCAACACAGGTTCAAACGATCATATCTCTATGGGTTCGAAAAAGGGATGGACACTCAAGTGGAAATCACCTGTTAGCGATGGCGTTACATTTGAAAACGTAACTCTCTTTTCTACATATAATGAAGATGATTGGAAACCTCTCAACTATCTTCTGAATAACAGGGATGAAATTTTAGCTGGCAATAACGAAACAGGAGTTCGGGAAATGCAGGCTGCTATCTGGATGCTGCTTGATTTTACGGGTTTTAATCCGGAGACAGTAAATGTTTCAGAATTACCGGCGGATATGCAATCAAACGGGCAGTATAATTTTGATATGAATGCCGCTCAAACTATTGTAGACAACGCATTATCCGGCGGAAATGGTTTCCAGTATACCCCCAGCTCAACCTATGCAGTTGTGGCCTCTTCATCATCTGAAGATGATTTTTTAATTATTGAAAACTCAAATTATGCATTTGAACTGGTAGATCTGAGAAAAGAATATGGGATGGTAGTCGCATGGGACATCAATGATAATGGACAAATCGCCGGCGGAAATCTCGTCGTTGAATCTGATGGAACGTCTGTAAGCATGGGCAATATTTTCGCAAGAGCGATCAATAATAATGGCCAGGTTGTGGGAAACAGCGGTGAACAGGCAGCTTACTGGGACATGTCGGAAGGGCTCCTTGGGTTAGGCTCACCAAATGAAGGTGACCGGAGTCAGGCTAACGACATCAATGACAGCGGCGATATTGCCGGTGAAGTAATTTTCGAACATCTGATTTACGAAGATGAAGAGTATGGGAATGTTTATGAGCAGGAATATCACAGTTTTGTTTGGAGTGAAACGTTAGGGAACAAATCGATTGGCGGTGAAGGCTGGGCGTTTGGTATTAATAACGTCGGAGATATTACAGGGTTAGACTATACAGTTGATAACAGAGCCTATATCTGGAATAACAACGATGGATTAAGCGCTTTGGGGTCTTTCCGCGGATTTGGTTCAGCAAGGGGCCATGCAATTAACAATACAAAACAGATTGTAGGTTCAGTTTTGGTGTCACAGGATGAAACATCCGTGTTTACCGGATCAGATGATATGAAGTCACTTGAGTTAGAGATTAAAAAGGCAAACCTGGATGGGGTCTACGGCAGAGCGCACATTCTTGAAATGATTCAAACCTCCAGTCTTGATCGTGAAGTTCGTTCGCTTGATGCTTCAATAAGTACGGATATTTCAGGATTTGAAAGCCTTGTTGCATCGAAAATGAAGAGTCATTCCTATCAATCTGAAGCTTTTATCTGGGACCAGAATCAGGGTATGATGAGTCTTGGAACTCTCGGTGGTGAATGGAGCACGGCCTGGGATGTTAACGACAATGGCCAGGTAATAGGATACAGCAGTATAGGTAACAGCGAGTCAAGAGCTTTTTACTGGGATGAAAATAATGGCATGCTCGAGCTTCCAACATTCGGCGGTAACAGTCTTGCACGGGCCATAAACAATGAAGGACACGTGGTGGGATATAGTTATGATGAATCCGGTAATTTTTATCCGGTTATGTGGAAAGTATCAATCAGACAGAATTCATAAGACCGGAAGAGGTACTCTTTTAATTGAAAGCGGATTCGGCATTGTCGGATCCGCTTTTTTTATTTTGAGCAGAAGACAAATAAAGTTGAGTGATCAACTAACAGCAGAATCAGCCTTGAGGGTAAACTTTTTTGGTCGCTTTATCCCCGACGACGGTCATCCAGGGGCGGACTGTCCAGCTTTCAACGATGCCATTTTTGACATAGGGGTCTTGCTTCGCAAAAGTTTCAGCGACTTCCGGTGAAACACTTTCAAATAACAGAAAAGCCTGGTCCGCTGGTTCCTGAAGGGCTCCTCCTAAAATCATGTCTCCGCATTTCTGTGATTTCCAGGCAAGGTCAAGATGTTCATCGCGGTGTGCAGCTCTTTTTTCCAAATAGTCGGGGGACAAGTCGTATATCAGCAAATAATGCATAAAGAAAGTGAATTGAATTAGAATAAGTGCAGTTATCACGTAAAGTAACTAATCAAAGAAAATGTTATTGGATGAAACCCGGATCTTTTGCAGAACATCTGTGTTATATTGAATACATTTATTGCTTGCCGAAAATTTAAGAAATAACAGCTATGAAGGTTTATTTAAACGGATCTTACATCGAGCATACTGAGGCTAAAGTATCAGTAGGAGACAGGGCATTTGTGTTTGGTGACGGAATTTATGAAGTCGTCAGGATTGTAAACGGGCGCTTTTTTATGGAAGATGAACATATGATCCGTATGGATGAGGGTCTTGCCGGTCTGAAAATCCAGATGAGCCAGGATCATCGGGATAATATTTCTGATATTAGCCGCAAATTAGTTTCCATGAATGGGCTAGAGAAAGGCCAGGCTAAAGTCTATATCCAGATTACCCGGGGAGTGGCATGGCCGCGGACTCATACATTCCCTGATCCGCCCGTAGAACCCACAGTTTATCTCTCCGCTGAACCTTTTACACCACATAAAGATCTTCATGAAAAGGGAGTGGATGCTGTGACAGTCTCTGATGTAAGGTGGAGCCGTTGTAACCTAAAAACGGTTAACCTTCTGCCAAATACACTTGCGAAACAAGAAGCCAGAGACCGAGGGGTTAATAGCGCTGTTATGATTCGTGATGGCGTGATCACTGAAAGTCCCAACGCAAATATATTTGCCGTGAAGGATGGTGTACTTAGAACCTACCCCGCTACCAATTATATTCTTAACGGGATTACGCGTCAGGCAGTTTTGACTATCGCAAATGAGGAAAATATAGATGTAAAACTCCAGCCTGTTGGAGAGCATGAGCTATTTGACATGGACGAGCTGTTTTTTACCGGCACAACCACAGATATTCAGCCGGTTGTTGAGGTGAACGGCCGGGCAATTGGATCAGGTAATCCGGGGCCGGTATGCAAGAAAATACAGCACGTTTACAACGCGAAGCTGGCAATGATGTAAGTGCTCCTTAAATAGAAAGGTCACGTAGTCTCTCATAGATTGGCATGCACTCTTCAAGAAGCGGCTTTAGTTCTTCAGGAAACGGTTCCGTTTTGGGCTGATAGGGTTTAAAGCCTGTTGATTCGTGTAGATTATGATACCAGTGTTTTGCCCAGACTCCGTCCTCTGGCCTCGCTCCTTTTTCCCAGCTCAGCATAGCTTCATCAAATGAAATCCCAATGGCGCTGCACAGTTTTTCAAGAGTTGTTCTGGGTGACATAAGAACTTGTTTAGAATCAAGAACCACGGGCGGGTGACCGTTTTCTTCGAGGGTTTCATAAAGCCTGATCTGATCCAGGTACCCCACATCCTTTTTTCCGGGTTTCTGGATTTTGTTTGCAAAAGTAGGCAGCATTTCCCGGGGATCTCTTGTGAGCAGAATGTGAACCATTCCTTCCATAAATGATCGGTCAAGACCGTCAAGATGGTGCGTCATCTGCTTAAAAAAGACGACAGGTTTTGGGTATTTACCAAGAATCCAATCGATAACTTTCTCCCCGTCTGTTTCCATGCTTCTGATGACCTCTTCCGCACCGGGGTGATACTCATCCGCATTGGTATTTACAAGATAGTAGCCGTAAAAAGGTTCATCGACCACCTGTGTATCACTTCGCTGTGCGAAGGAGTACATCATTGCGGTGGAGATATTCCGTGGCCCCGACCACAGATTTATCCTGATAGTGGAGTCTTTAGCAGGCTCAGCTTTCATGTTTTGAATGGCCTGCCTCATGTTGTATCAATGTGTGATAGAGTTCAGAGAGCCTCTGGCTTACCGGTCCCATAGAACCGTCTCCAATCGTTCTGCCGTCGATCTCCACAACCGGGGTGACCCCTCCAAACGTACCGGTGACAAATGCCTCATTGGCACCGTACACATCAAAAAGAGAAAAGTTCTTTTCATGAACCGGAATATTATTCTCTCTGCATACTCTGATGATGTTGTGTCGGGTGATGCCGTTCATGCAGTATTGGCCGGTTGATGTCCAGACTTCATCATCTTTTACCATAAAAAAATTGGTAGCGTTGCATGTTGAAACAAATCCATTCACATCTAACATTAGGGCCTCATCAGCATCCGCCTCCAGAGCCTGTATCAGCGCCTGAACTTCGTGAAGCTTGCTGTGGCAGTTTAATTTCGGGTCCAAATAATCGGGTGATCCGCGCCGAATCGTGCTGGTAAACAGAGAAATTCCTCTATTTCGTGACTCTTCGGATGCGGTTTTGTACTCTGGGATGATGACCAGATTAGGGCCGCTGACTGTTAATCTTGGGTCTTGGGAGGGTGTTTTTTTGATCCCGCGGGTGATCATAAACCTTACATGAACGCCATCTTCCATATTGTTGGCATCAAGCGTTTGCCAGATTTTATCAGTGAGCTCTTTCCGTGTCATCTTCAGGTCCAGACCGATCGTTGCAGCAGCTTTCCAAAGACGATCAAGATGCAGGTCAAGGAAAACCAAAACACCATTATGCAGTCTTACAGCTTCCCATATCCCGTCTCCTACCAGATATCCACTATCAAATACAGAGATTTTGGCTTTGCTGCGTGGAAAAAGCTCGCCATTTATATAAATGAGAATTTGCTCGTTCCTTGAATCTTCTACCGCGTTGTGTGTACCGTGGGTCATAAAACAAATCTAATTAATGATATCAATAAAGACCGCCATAACGACATTGATGTAGAGCCCAGGAGCAATTATTCCTGCAATATCATATTTGTTTACTGTTAACACTATCGTTAATAAACGCTGATGAGTGCTAAAAATGAAATAGAATTTTACCTGTAATCAAATTTCAGTAAATCAGAGCCCATACGGATTATAGTTGGTAAGTAATGTAATGTCAGCATACATTGCCGGATTTCGGATCAATATAGCATCCATCTCCACTCAGGCTTCGCTGCCAATTTAGGTCAGACTCCAATTCACTCAGCCACTCTTCAATCTCTTCGTCACCTGATATAATTGTGTCACCATCCAAAATTTTGGGCAGATCATTATCTTCAGATATTTCGGTTTTGTATGACAGAATAAGTTCTTCGAAACGCGATTCTATCTCGTCTGCTTTTGGATCGTCTGCATGTCTGAAAAGTTTAATCATATCAAATCATAAGGTGTTGATTCAATGGTTATCAGTTTAGCACTTAGGGGTAAAATGTGATTACACTTGTTACTCCATGATATAGTAAATAACCTCGCCAGGCCCAACCGGCATGCCTATCCCGAAGATGAGGAGATAGAAAAGAATGATCCAGCCAATCAAAAAGAAGATGCTATAGGGCAGCATCATGGCGATAATCGTCCCGATGCCAAGGTTTTTATCATATTTATTCGCAAAAGCGAGTATGAGCCCAAAGTAACTCATCATTGGCGTGATAATATTTGTCACTGAATCACCAATACGATAAGCGGCCTGAATTACTTCCGGCGTATACCCAATCAGCATCAGCATTGGAACGAAGATAGGAGCGGTGACCGCCCACTGAGCTGAAGCTGATCCAAGCATCAGGTTTACAGAACCGGATACAAAAATAAACCCGATAAAGATTATTGGGCCCGTTGCACCCATATTCTGAAGAAATTCAGCGCCTTTTACAGCAAAAATCTGCCCAAGATTACTCCATCCAAAGTAGGCGACAAACTGCGCCGCAAAGAAAACAATCACAATGTAAAGGCCTAGCGTTGACATTGCCTGAGCCATACCCTCAATAATATCCCGGTCATCTTTCATGGTGCCAACGACCTTGCCATAGACGAAACCGGGAATCAGGAAGCAAATAAATATCAGCGCAACCACACCATCCAAAAAGGGTGAATCTTTCCAGTCGCCCGTTACCGGGTTTCGAAGAACACCATTTTCTGGTACGATGGTCAATGCCAGGATGCCAAACATCACCAATATGGAAACCCCTGTCCATTTCAGCGCCCGAACCTCTTTTGGTTTTAAGGGTTCCATAGAGGCCTCATCAGAAACATCTTCCATGGCCATCTCTTCATCATACTCACCAAGTTTTGGCTCTACAATGCGCAGGGTGACGAATGCTCCAAGTGCTGTGATTAAAAATGTACTGGCAAACATAAAGTAGTAGTTAGCGGTGGCCACCACGCTATATTCAGGATCAATAAGACGCGCAGCTTCCTGGGTGAGTCCGGCAAGAAGCGGGTCGATGGTTCCCAGCAGCAGGTTTGCACTGTATCCGCCAGATACGCAGGCAAACGCACAAGCGAGACCAGCCAGTGGGTGACGTCCCATCGAATGAAAAATCACGGCGGCAAGTGGAACGAGTACAACGTATCCCATTTCTGAGGCTGTGTTGGAAATAACGGCGGAGAAACAGATCGCAATTGTTACCAGGTTTTTGGGAGTTACCAGGAATCGGAATATCCGTTTCGGAACAGCCATCAAACCAGATCCGATGTCGCCTTCAGGTTTGAATGAGGCCGCTTTTAAAACGATACCTCGAATAACGGCACTGATAAGTCCGGAATGTTCAGCAACACCTACCCCAAGAAGCGCAACCAGCACAACGCCAAGCGGAGCAAAATTCGTGAAATTAGAAACCATATTTTCAATAATCATTCGGAGTCCGTCAGCATTCAGCAGGCTGACTGGCCGAATGATTCCATCAGGAGCTCGTCCGGCAGATCCTTCCGGACGGGGATCTGCAGCACTCCAGTCAAGCCATTCTGCAAGGCCGCTGAGCAGAACAACACCCAGGGCAAAGAGTGCGAAAAGTGTAACAGGGTGAGGGAGCAGGTTGCCCAGCCATTCTACAAAATCAAGAAACCGGGTAAAGAGCGTCTTTTTCTCATTAGGTCCGGGCGGATTGGGATCTTTCACTTTAGGATATTCGCTCATTGAAATCGATTTGTTATAGGGGGTCGTTGGTTGTCGGTTATTGCAATGCCATTAGATCTGGCGGGGAAATTACACATCCACGATAAAAATATTCAAACAGGAATGCAGCTCAGTTATTAATTGAATTTTGTTTGTATGGTTACGAATTACTTCAACATGCAAACCTTGAAACAGATTCTATTATGCAGTGGAGGATGATTTTGCTTGATCGGGTTGTAATAGCAGGCGAATCTGTGCACCAAGAAGTGTGCCAAGGCCTCCAATCAAGCCGCCAATAATAGCTGTTATCAAAAGCACAAGCCAGCTTTGCCCCACGCCAAGCATCTCTGCAATTCTGCCAGAGAGAATCGATTCATTGGCGATATCAATGTACAAAACCTGCACAAGCCAGGCTGCAAACAGAGACAAGAATCCGGTGAAAAATGCTGAGACAGCTGACTTAAAAAGGGTGCCCCCTAAAATTACAGCGGGAATAAGAAGTGTCCACCATGGAAGGAAAAGTGTGACGATCCAGAATGAAAAAAACAGGAGAATGAAATTTCGCATGGAAAAACCGATGATTATATCAGTATTGAACTCATTGAGTATAACGCATTGCATGCATTTCTGAAATTAAAAATATGAGTTTGCTACATATTCTGTTTTAAATTTTACCCATATGAACAATAAGTGGCCTATTCAGAAAAAATTCCCGATTGATTAAACGAAATCGCAATGTCCTTGGTTGTTCTATCTGAAATAGTTTCATATTAAACAATAATAAAACAGATAGCAGAATGAGTGTAAAAGAAAAAATTACAGACGTCTACAATCATGTGCAAAACGGAACAGCAATGGATGCTTTTGAGAAGTATTATGCCGACAATGTGGTGATGATTCTTGAAGATGGAACAGAAGTTAAAGGCAAAGATGCAAACCGGAAACGGGAAAATGAATTCTTTGGAAGTGTTGAGTCATTTAACGGAATGGGAATTGAAGCCATTACGTCAAACGAGGAAGAAGGCAATACAGCCGTAGAAAGCTGGATGGACGTGACATTTAAAGGTGCTGAAGAATCTACCAAAATTCAGCAGGTTGCTACCCAGCAGTGGGAAAATGGTAAAATCGTGAAAGAGCGGTTCTATGGTACCCAACAGGGATAATCATTGTTCGGCACCGAACTGATACAGTAGTTAAAAGCCACGTTCAAAACGTGGCTTTTTCTATATGAACAGGGTATGATAGTTAAGTTTTTAGATTCGATGGTTTTGGAAAGTTTCCAAACCGTCAATGTTCTGTATATATTTGCCCTTCTCCAATAATCATCTATGAAACTGAAACGTCCGGCTCTGCTTCCATTTACTGATTTGACCCTGCTAACCATTGCGGTAATCTGGGCACTCAATTTCTCTGTTGTGAAGGCAAGTCTCTCCGAAATCGATATTTACAGTTTCAATGCCATTCGATTTATTCTCGCTGCATCCCTGATCTGGGGGATAATTATTTTCCGTGGCGTAAATGTGCAGGTACCAAGATCTGACTGGCTGCCACTTCTTGGTATTGGCCTGATTGGCAATGTTATGTACCAGTGGCTCTTTATAGTGGGGATTGATCTGACACTCTCAGCCAACGCAGCAGTGATGCTTGGAACGATTCCTATTTGGATAGCCATCTTCTCTCACTTGTTTACGGAGGAAAAAATGACGCGTCTGAAAGCTATCGGAGTTGTTTTGGCGTTTTCCGGTGTTGCGGCAATCGTTGGTGGAGGAGGCAATCCGCTAAGCCTCGCCTCTGAAACATTTCGGGGCGACATCATAATCCTCTGTGCGGCCGTTACCTGGGCAGTTTTTACCATTCGATCAAAGCAGTTTTTGAAACGCTATACGGCACTTCAGTTTTCGGGGATTATGACCATTATTGGAGCCGTTTTACTTACATCGTTATCCCTGTTGGCTGCTGAATCAACAGACTGGAGTTCAGTTTCTTATGCTGCATGGGGCGGTATGGTTTATAGCGGAACACTATCTATTGGCCTCGCCTACCTGATTTGGAATAATGGTATCGTAAAAGTGGGGCCGGTTAAGACATCTGTTTATCAAAACCTTGTTCCGGTACTGGGATTATTCTTCGGAATCATACTTCTGAATGAATCACTCAGTTCCCTTCAGTACATCGGCGCGGCCATTGTGGTGACTGGAATTGTAATGACGAGGCGTGGGTGATAGTTGGTTTTGTTAATAGTTGATTGGAGAATTGGGAAATGGGACTTAGAACCTCCCCTATTGGAAGGGGACAGACAACAGAGCGTTCAGCGGCGTTGTCAGGGGTGGGTTGGATTTGGGTTTGTGACATCTTTCTACGTAAAGCTAAGTGACACCCACCGTCTTGCTTCGCATGCGCTACGCAATCCACCTCCCTCAAGGGAGGATTTAAGCGCTATCAACCAGAGATTTTCAACCTACGGATTTAATTTAAATCCCAGACCAAAGGACAACCGCCGAAATGAAAGATCGTTAACTACGGTCCGGTTGCCCCAGGATTCAAACTGATAGGATGAATTGTCTATGTTGTAGCCAGCGTTAAAGTACAGGTCAAATTCGGATGATAACGGGAATTCAAGCCCGACGCCCGGATGGAAAAGTAATCCACCGGTAAAGTCATCCATAAATAAGGATTCATCATATTTAACCGCAAAATTATAGCCTGTCCTGAGAAATAGAACGGGTGAAATTCCCACCTTGAAGACTCTGTAATTGAAATCAAAGAAAAACGGGATCAGCGTCAGCGGGTCATTATAGGGTGTGTATCCAATACCAACACCTACGGATGTGTTTGGCGTGAATCGATGCCCATTCACTAAGTAGATACGAGCCGTCCTGTCAGATCCTGAACCAGGGGAAGGCAGAATATCCAAACCCGTCTGCAGAAAATAACCGGTTCGGTTTTGATTCGATTCCGGCTCTAACTGTTGTCCCGCAACAGAGCCAGCTTCGCCTAGCGGAAACATCACAAAGATAGCCGTTAGTACGAAGCCGAAGACAGTCAGATTCGAACAAAAGATTGATTTAAATTGCTTCATCATGATCTCCGAAGACCGGAATTGTACTTAATTTTACCAGTTCGTTGATGTCGCTATAATCGTACTGAATGATACCGTCGTCACCTGTCACCATCAGCACGTTGTTAAACGGAATCACATCATATGTTTCAATATCTTCGATATGTCGCAGCAGTTTGATATCAAGTGGATTTGTGGCATCCATAATTTTCAGACCAAACTCACCCTCGCTTACAAATAGTTTGCCGTTGTCAATGCCTAGGCCATGCGGGTTTTTCATCTCGTAGAAATTGACCATGTATGGGCTCGTTAGATCTGAAACGTTTACCACTTCCAGCCTATTTTCGCCTTGTGGACAGCGTTCACTCTGGCGGAGAGTTACAAACGCATAGTCGCCCTCAACAACAATAGGATCACATGCTGTCGCGTGCCAGTAGATGGATAACTGCTGTGGATTTGCCGGATTTTCCAGATGGTAAATGTACATCGCCTGTTCAGAACCAATAAACAGATTGTCGTTGTAAGGGAAAATGGTTTCAATAGCCCATCCCACGCTCGACTGACTCACCTGGTCGGTGTTGTCTGTTGCGATGTCGAACGTTATCAGGTCGGTATAGTCAACAGCATAGAGGTAGTCGCCATTGATCGCGAAACGGGCGAGTGAGCCGCCAATACCGCTACCTGATTCAGAAGACACACCAGAGTTGGTATCAAAAAATACACCTTCTTCCTGTATTATTGCCCACTGTGGATGTGACTGGCAGTTGCCCTCGCAAATTTCTTCTCTGACCACTTCCTTCCAATCAACAACCAAACCTTTTGAATCGTCAATCTGCTGGGTGGTAAATCCCGGCGCAATGTTGGCTGCCGTGTTGAAAACGTCTTCCACACGCTCTATTAATTCCGGGTTTTGAAGATTACTGATATCAAAGATCAACAGGTCTTTTTGAGAATCTGCATAGAGCAGCTCCCCTTTTACAGCCAGATCTTTGGTAGCTGGTATACTAATAAAGCCAATATTGACCGGGTTGGAAGGATCAAGATTATCTATGATGTGAATGCCTTTATTGCGCTCATTTACGAATAAATAGCCCTGGTAGAAATAGATTTTTCCGGGGATTTCAAGGTCCTTTGGCGGAGTGACTGTCACAGAGTTCATGAACTCATCTTCGCTCATATAGACAGGCTCATATTCAACCCATGTTATAGTCTGGACTCGCTGATCTTCACAAGATGCAAGGAACAAGGGAGCAAGCAGGAGGAGCATCATGCCAAAATAAAGGGATGGACGTGATTGGGCATTTTTTCGAGATAACATATCTAAAAAGTTCGTTGGCGGTTACGTTTTAATGAACGCGTTCGGTTAGATATACACACGTCATTTATCGAACACCTATTTTTTTCGGGAAAATTATTACACCAGGTACAATTTCCAGAGGGTACTTTGTGAAAGTTGGCATGTTTAAAGTCGAAGGTATACATTCACATGGATACTGAATCCAAATAAAGTTAGTTTTACCTCACACATTACGTAAGAAAAAGATATGATGGGCTATTTGACAATTCGCGTTCAATTATACCTTGTAATACTTACAGCCTTATTGATGCTTATCACAGGGTGCGGAACTGCTGAAAACGAGACATCAGAATTTGATGCATCCCAAATCAATCAGCACATGGAGACAAATGTTTCGTTTGATGAGCAATATCGTCCGCAATTTCACTACAGCCCTAAAATAAACTGGATGAATGATCCAAACGGCCTGGTTTATTTCGATGGCACCTATCACCTGTTTCATCAATACAATCCGTTTGGTAACAAATGGGGCTACATGAGCTGGAACCACGCAACCAGCAGTGATTTGGTTCACTGGGAGCATCAGCCTGTTGCCATTCCATATGGTGAAGAAAAGGAGGAAGGTATTTTTTCAGGCAGTGCGGTGGTCGATCACAACAACACATCTGGATTTGGCGATGGTTCGATGCCGCCCCTTGTCGCGATCTATACCAGTGCTTACGGAGGAGAAAATCCAAGACAGTCTCAATCACTTGCCTACAGTACCGATGGCGGCGAAATGTTTCAGAAATATGAGGGTAACCCCGTACTTGAATTCAGTGATCCTGATTTTCGTGACCCCAATGTGAAGTGGCACGAGGATATTCAGAAATGGATCATGGTTGTGGCGCTGCCTTTGCAGCATAAAGTTCAGTTCTACTCATCTGATAATTTAATCGACTGGGAATACCTGAGTGATTTTGGCCCGGCTGGTGCGGTGAGTGGTATCTGGGAATGTCCAGACCTGTTTCCGCTTGCGGTGGATGGAGATCCGGATAATATCAAATGGGTGCTGCATGTAGATATGAATCCGGGGGCAATTGCCGGCGGTTCAGGCTCACAGTATTTTGTGGGCGACTGGGACGGCGAGACCTTTACGGCCGATAAGTCCATCTCAGGTGATGAGATCTTGTGGGCTGATTACGGAACTGATTATTATGCCGCTATCTCATGGAACAATGTGCCCGAGGAAGATGGACGACGTTTGTGGCTTGGATGGATGAATAACTGGGACTATGCAAATGAAATCCCAACAGATCCCTGGAGAAGTGCTATGTCGATTCCAAGATCAGTCCATCTGGAGACCGTTGACGACATAGTTAAAATGATTCAGCGTCCGGTTGAGGAGCTTCAAAAACTTCGGGGGGATGCAGTTTCTTTAGACCCTCAGGACATTACAGAAGGAGATTATCTCTTGATCGACGATGGTATATCAGGTAAGGCTTATGAAATGGTGATGGAGTTGGAACCGGGAGTATCCAATGCGATTGGCGTAAATGTAAGAGCAGGTGCAAACGAGGAGACAGTGATTGGCTATGATGCAGCAGCAGGAACAGTGTTTGTCGACAGAACCCTGTCGGGTGAAGATGGTTTCAGTGAAGACTTTGCGCGGCGGATGGATGCACCGGCCAGGCTCATTGATGGTAAAGTAAAACTTCATGTTTTTGTTGATTGGTCATCTGTTGAGGTATTCATTAATGACGGTGAACAAGTTATCACGACAAGAATTTTTCCTGATCCGGAAAGCACAGATATCTCACTGTTTGCTGATGGTGGTATGGGCGCATTAGCGTCTCTCACATTCTGGCCAATGGAGTCAATTTGGGATTAATTTGGAGTCGTCATTCTCCCATAACAAGGGGAGACACAGAGCGGTGTCCATCGTAGATATCCAAAAAAAGCATAGTATGGCAGAAATGTTCTCTATGTCGTCATACCGGACATTGATCCGGTATCACCTCCCCATACCAACGGAGGGGGGATCGGGATGACGCATAATTTTGGAGAAACTCTGTTACAGAAGAGTGTTCATTCACAATATTTTTAAAAGCTCTCCAACCAAACTCACAGTAATCTCCATGACTAACCCACTTTAAATGTTTAAAACCAAATCAATATTGCTATCAAGTATTGTGGCAGCGGTTGCCGGATTTTTATTCGGATTTGATACCATTGTCATTTCAGGAGCTGATCAGCCGATTCAGGAGCTCTGGCAGATGTCGGACCTGTTTCACGGCACGTTTATCATGTCGATGGCTCTGTGGGGGACGGTGATTGGGGCGTTGTTTGGCGGGATACCCAGCGATAGATATGGACGCAAAAAAGTCCTGCTCTGGATTGGGGTGCTTTATACGGTATCGGCGCTGGGATCTGCATTTGCCACGAGCCCCTACATTTTTTCATTCGCAAGATTTATTGGCGGGCTTGGCGTGGGCGCATCATCTGTAGCAGTGCCGGTTTATATTTCTGAAATCACGCCGGCCTATAACAGGGGTAAGCTGGTAGCGCTTTATCAGTTCAACATCGTGTTTGGGATTTTAATCGCATATCTGTCGAATTACTGGATAGGCCTCACCTTTGAGGTGGACGCCTGGCGCTGGATGCTTGGTGTAGAGGCTGTGCCGGCTGCCATCTACCTGCTGCTGGTCACAGGAGTACCGGAAAGTCCGCGATGGCTATTGCTCAAACAGGGAAAGGTGGAGAAGGCTCGCTCATTGCTGACCCAGCTCAATCCAAAAGAGAATATTGAAAAGATGATTGCTGAGATTAAAAAGTCGGTGTCTAAAGATGCCGGGGCCGACACGTTTTTTTCAAAACGGTTCCGGTTCCCAATCATGCTGGCATTTTTGCTGGCATTCTTCAATCAATGGTCAGGTATAAATTTTGTGCTTTATTACGCACCCCGAATATTTAATCAGGCCGGCGTTGCTGCGGGTGACGTGCTTGGTGCCTCAGTATCGCTGGGCGTGGTGAATTTACTATTTACACTGCTTGGCATGTACCTGATTGACAGAGCCGGCCGAAAATCGCTGATGTATATTGGGTCGGTTGGATATATTGCGTCACTGCTGGGTGTTGCATGGGCATTCTATACAGGAGCTGAAGGTGTTTTCGTTGTGATATTTGTCTGTGCATTCATCGCGTCACACGCCATTGGTCAGGGTGCAGTGATCTGGGTGTTTATTTCAGAGATCTTTCCGAATGCGATTCGAGATTACGGTATGTCGCTGGGTTCAGGCACCCATTGGGTATTTGCGGCCATCATTACGCTGATCACACCAACTGTACTAAGTACATTTACCGGCGCACAAATCTTCTCCTTCTTTGCCTTCATGATGGTGCTGCAGCTGCTGTTTGTATGGAAAGTGATGCCCGAAACGAAGAATATCACCCTGGAAGAGATGGAGGTAAAACTAGGTATCAGCCGCGAGGCGCTTGAAGAACTGGTGGATGAGGATGAACTTGAAACAGATTGAGACATGCCATGTCTTTTTTGAGCCTAAACCTGTCAGCGTCCGAAGGTCCTGACAGCGTTGAATAAGGAGTGGATGGAATAATGAATATTGAACAAGGAGTGGGGGGAATATCGAATATTGAACAAGGAATGACGATTTTAGAAGGAAAAAATCCATCTACCA
>CAZVEP010000005.1:0-14159 GCA_964625635.1 uncultured Rhodohalobacter sp. | reverse complement strand
ATATCGAATATTGAACAAGGAATGACGATTTTAGAAGGAAAAAATCCATCTACCACCTACCATCTACCATCTATCTTATTCCTTTTACCAAAACTTTAATACGAGACGCTTCAAGGTCCTGCGGACTCTTGGAGGTCTCTTAAACTTCCAATGCCTCGGCCATAATCACCGCCGGATGTTTAGATGTTCGCTGAACACCATCGGCAATCTGATGGCGGCATGAAAAACCGGGTGCACAAATCGTCGTTTTTTCATCAAATGCACGCACTTTTGGGAATAGAACCTGCTCCCCAACCTGCATTGATACGTCATATTTATCACTCTGATAGCCAAAACTTCCCGCCATACCACAGCAGCCTGTCTGCATCTCCTCTGGAGCAAACCCCAACAGTCGAAATGCCTGCATCAATGGGTCATTTCCAACGAGAGCTTTCGTATGACAGTGTCCGTGAAGCTGAACTATTCTTCCCTTGCCAAGATTAATGGGGTCAGATGCCGCCAGTTCAGAAACCAGGAATTCTTCCCATAAAAAGCTGTTCTGAGCAATGAGTTCTGCTTTTTTCAGGCTGGTGTCGCTGCAAAGATCGGTATATTCATCACGCAATGTAAGAATCTCGCTTGGTTCAAGTCCGACAATTGGTATCCCGAGATCTGCAAAAGGAAAGAATCGCCGGATATTTTCCTCACAAATGTCTTTGGCTTCATCAAGCAAACCTTTGGAAATTTGCGGACGCCCCGTCGGCCAGATACCCGGAACTATCACGCTGTAACCTAGTGATCTCAGAACCTTACAGGCAGCAATGGCGATGTGCGGATCGTGGTAATTTGTAAAGAGATCAACGAAAAGCACCACCTGTTTTGCCCCTTTAATATTGAACTCATTTTTATGTTTTTTAAACCAGGATTTAAACGTCTGAGATGCGAATTCTGGCAGGTCACGCCGGGAGTCGATTCCAAATACCTTTTCAAGAATGGCTTTAGTCGGGCGTTGCCTGTTGATGAAATTTGTGATGGGAGCAAAAAGTGAAGCAAGCGGATAGAGCTTTTCCGGCTGGCCAAAAAATCGTTCGCCTGCGGTTGCACCATTTACTTTGTGGTACCCGTGCATAAATTCAGCCTTCATTTTTGCCATATCCACATTGGCCGGGCATTCGCTTTTGCACGCCTTGCAGCTCAGGCAGAGATCGAGCGCTTCTTTCAGCTCTTCTGAACGAAACGCCTCTTTCTGCTTACCTGAAAAGAGCTGTCGAAACAGGTTGGCCCGTCCGCGGGTATTGTCTTTCTCTTCCCGGGTAGCGTGATAGGACGGACACATTGTCCCGCCGCTTTCAGCGAGCTTTCGGCAGACACCGGCGCCATTGCATTGCTCAAGCGCACTGTCAAATCCATCAGCTTTGCGCCACTTAAATGTTGTGGGAACAGCAGGCCGCTGATAATCGGGGCTAAATCTCAGATCGCTATCGATTGGTTTAGGATCGAGTATCTTTCCAGGATTGAAACGATACTCCGGATCCCAGATCTCTTTTGTTTTTCGGAGCAGCGGCATCATCTCCTTTCCGAGAACCGTTTCGATGTAGGGTGCCCGTGCCCGGCCATCACCGTGTTCTCCGGAAAGAGACCCGCGATATTTCTTTACCAAATTTGCCACCTCAGCGGCAATCTCTTTCATGGTCTCAATTCCTTCTGGTTTCATGGTATCTACCACAGGACGCAGGTGAAGTTCGCCCACAGAGGCATGCGCGTAAAACACGCATGAGGTATTGTGATTTTCAAGGATCTGCTGAAACTCAGCAATGTATTCCGGCAGATCTTCTACGCGGACCGCAGTGTCCTCCACGAAGGTAGGCGACGGACTCTTTCGTCCCAGCCCCATCAACAAACCAAGCCCTGCTTTTCGAAGATCCCAGACCCGTTTCATTTTATTTGGTTCAGACAGAAATGGGTGTGCATAACCAAGGCCCAGTTCTTTTAGCCTGGCAGCAAGTCCGGCAGAATGTTTTTCGAGATCGTCAAGGTCATCCCCTTCAAACTGGACGATTAGAATACATTTTGGCTCACCGTCAAGGAAAAACCGGTTTTTACTCTGTTCGATGTTACCTTTTGTAGCATTCAGAATAATGTCATCCACTAGCTCCACAGCGGCAGGATTCCATTTTACGATTTCCACAGTAGCGCGCATTGCTTCCTGAATAGATGAAAACTGTGGAATGACGAGCGTTTTCGCTTTTGGCAGCGGTACGAGATTTACCTTGGCTTCGGTTGTCATCGCGAGTGTACCTTCGCTTCCGCAAAGCAGTTCAGCGAGGTTAAACGCCCGTCCGCCCGGGGTGATGGGATCCATCTCGCAAAGACGATCCAGTGCATATCCTGTGTTCCTGCGGATGATATCCGGATGTGGGTAGCTATTAAAAATGTTGTCCCGGTGCTTATTCAATAGTTCAATCATTCCCCGGTAGATTGATCCCTCAAGCGAGTCGAGTGCCAGTTTCTCCCGGAGTTCAGCGTTGCTGAGCGGCTTAAACACGACACGGGATCCGTCGCTGAGTATCGCATCAACCTCCAATATGTGTTCCCGTGTGGTTTTATGCTTTATAGAGAAAGAACCGCAAGAGTTGTTGCCGATCATTCCGCCAAGCATGCACCGGTTTGTGGTAGCGGTATCAGGTCCGAATTGAAGCCCTGATTTGGAAGCCTCACGATTAAGCGTATCTCGAATCACACCCGGCTGAACCCGGGCGAAAGAGCCTGCCTTATTAATTTCCAGAATATCTGTCATATGCCGCGAGACGTCCATAATGACACCATCTCCGGTAGTCTGGCCAGCAAGACTAGTGCCTGCACTGCGTGCGGTAATAGAAAAATTTTGAGTCTTTGCATTTTCAATCAACGACCGGATATCATCTGCATTCGCCGGGAAAGCGACACCGGAGGGGAATTCTTCATATAGAGAAGCATCGGTTGCGTAAAGTCGGCGAGTGAGAGAGTCAGTTTTAATCATGAAAAAAGTCTGGTATTGGTAGTCTCTTTGGGGTGACAGGCAGAAAATAACAATGAAGAAGCTCAAAACTTACTATTAATTAAATATATCCGATAAAAAGATGTGCATGAAGAGAACATTAAGTTTTCACAAAAAAGGTTTGCCAGCCTTGTATTGTGTAAGTCTACGAAACAGGATAGATGAGTAAGAAAGAGAAGGGCAAAGCGAAAGTATACTATGTGATAGCTATCTTCATATTGTTTGGAGTATGCCTGGTTTCCGTATCCTTTTTTGGCAATAAATTTTTGTCAGCAAACAGGGCGTATATCAGTGGTGAATCTGAATGGGCAAAGGCACAAAAAGATGCTACAATAAGTATTTTGCAATACGTTAAGACTGAAGATGAACGCTTTTATGACAGCTACATGCGTTCTCTGCAAGTCATCAACGGCGACCGGATGAGCCGACTGGAGCTTGCTAAGGAAGACCCTGACCTTAGACGAGTAAAGCGGGGGTTTATCATGGGTAACAATCACCCTGATGATATAGATTCCATGATCTGGCTCGTAAGAAATTTTGGGTTTCTGGATCGTATTCAGGAAGCACTGGCTACCTGGGAAGAAGCTGATCTTATTATTATTGAATTTACAAAGCTGGCTGAGGAGATACACAACTCCATAGAAAAGGGACTGATTGATGATATCGCGAAAGAAGAGTACCCACGTCAAATCATCGACATAAAAGACAGACTGACTATTGCAGGGCAGTCTTTTTCCGGAGCGATGAATTCAGCTGCCAGAACATTTGGCAATATCATCTTTTGGATCAACACTCTGTTTTCAACGACATTTATATTTATCACGGCTTACCTATCAGTCTCATATATGCGCGATCTGCGCTCAGCCAATAAAAAATTGTTTCTGTCCGAATATAAATTCCGAAACGTACTATATCATTCTCGGGACGTGATTTACCAGATCAATATCGGATCACATTGCTATGACTATATGAGCGAGTCGGTGCAGGAAATGCTTGGATTGGATGCGGAAGAGGTTATGAAAGGCGGGCCCGAGATGATTCTAAGTCGCATACATCCGGAAGATCGTGACCGCATGAAAAAACGTCAGAAACAGAATGAGGAGTTGAACAATGATGAAGGTCTTTCCGAGGATAGTGAATTCAGAATAAAAAGGGCAGACGGCAGCTATATATGGGTAAATAATAAGAGAGCACTTGTTCGTGATGCGGATGGGAAAGCAGTCGCTATCGTTGGTAATGTGCGGGATATCTCAGTAAAAAAACATCAAATGGAGAAGCTGGACCAGTCGCTGCATGAAAAGCAGACGCTGCTATCGGAAATTCACCATCGCGTAAAAAACAACTTAGCCATTGTTTCAAGCCTGATAGAGCTTCAAAAAGACGAGGTGACCCCTGATTTAAAGCCGGCATTTAGCGATGTGCAGTCGCGAATTAAGTCGATCGCACTTATTCATGAAAAACTTTATGAGAAAGCTATTTTCTCAAAAGTTGAGATGGCAGACTATCTCAGGGAGCTATCGGAATTGATCTCAGATACCTACTATTCAAAAGAGAAGAAAATAGAGATTGAGCTGCGTCTTGAAGATGTAAAGGTAAATATGACATCTGCTGTTCCCGTAGGATTAATTTGCAATGAACTTATTAATAACAGTTTTAAACACGCTTTTAAAAACTGCAATGAAGGCAAAATTACAATTGGCTTGAAAGAAAGAGGGGGGCAGATTGAGGTGACAGTTTGCGATTCAGGAGTAGGGCTGCCTGATGACTTTAGCCTCGAAAGCTCAAACAGCCTTGGAGTTACACTTCTTCGGGTGCTCACGCTGCAGATTGAGGGAGTGTTGAAGGTTATTGATACTTCGGGTTCTAAGTTTGTTCTGCAATTCCCTCAAAAAAATAAAGAGTATAAAAAAAGCGAAAAAGATAACAGGCAGTTAACCGTGCAATCCTTTCCGCTTAAAATGAGAGCCTGAGAAGCCGTAATTTTATCGGCTGCTAAAAATTAGCATCGTTTCAGTTCAATCAGTCAGCCATCACTTCTGAGACTGCTTCTGCAGCTTCTTTAAGAAGAACGGCAGAAATGACATTCAGATCACTATTGTCAATGATCTCTTTAGCCTCAACAGCATTTGTTCCCTGAAGCCGCACGATAATAGGCACGTTCTCAACTTTTTTTGCTATCTCAGGATCTTTTATGGCTTCAATGACTCCATTGGCAACGCGATCACAGCGTACAATACCGCCGAAGATGTTGATCAGAATGGCCTTCACATTTTGATCTTCAAGAATAATACGGAATCCGTTTTTCACGGTATCTACATTAGCACCACCGCCAACATCAAGGAAGTTTGCGGGATCACCACCTGACAGCTTAATGATATCCATAGTTGCCATGGCCAGACCTGCACCATTCACCATACAGCCAACATTACCGTCTAGCTTGATATAGTTGAGCCCGTATTTAGAAGCCTCCAGTTCAATTGGATTCTCCTCAGACTCATCACGCAGATCTGCGTACTCTTTCTGGCGGAACATCGCATTTTCGTCGAACGTAAATTTAGCATCCAGCGCCATCACATCGCCGGTGGGTGTTTTCACCAGAGGATTAATCTCAACGAGATTGGCATCTGTCTCTTCGTAGCATTTGTAAAGCGCCATGATAAATTTCACGGCTTTCTTAAATGCGTCTCCTTCCAGGCCGAGTGCAAATGCAAGTCGCCGTGCCTGGTTAGGCTGGAGATCCATACCCGGCTCAACCCACTCTTTAATAATTTTTTCAGGTGTTTCTTCCGCTACCTTTTCAATCTCCACACCGCCTTCTGTGGAAACCATAATTACATTTTTACTCTTCCCGCGGTCAAGCAGAATACCCAGATAGTACTCTTCTTCGATATCCACACCATCGGTTACGTATATCGTATTAACTTTCTGTCCGTCTTCGCCTGTCTGAATAGTTACGAGAGTATCGCCCAACAAATCCTGCGCAGCCTTCTTTACTTCGTCGATAGTCTTACAAAGAATAACACCCTTTGCATTACTATTTTTTGTTCGTCCCTTGCCGCGGCCACCGGCGTGAATCATCGCTTTCACAACAAAAAGAGAGGCGCCATTGTCTTTCATCTCCTTGGCTGCATTTACTGCATCTTCAACGTTATCAGCAGCAACGCCATCGGGGACAGCAACTCCATAGTCTTTCAAAATTTCTTTGGCCTGATACTCATGAATTTTCATAAATAACCACGTTTTTCATCAAAAATTACGGTTTAAATTTTTCAGTCTTATAATACCCAAACTGGCAGGTAAATAAAAGTTGAGTTCTCAGGGTCCTGATGACTTTAGAGAAAGAATATTCTTGATTATTTGCGCGGATCATACACATATGTTCACACAGAATCTGCCAGGATTTAATTATGAAGACTGTTTTTTCTGATTTGTGTAAGGAGTCGGTTTGATAGAGATCATAAGGGAAAAAAGAGAGCCTTATGTCAAATCGATATCGTAAAGAGAAAGAGTTAAGCTACATTTCACTCCAAATTGTAGCAGGAGTCCCGCTGTTTATAGATGGGCGCATGATACAGAAAATAAGCAATGGCCTTAAATGGTGCTGTGATCGGAGAGGTCTGAGAATTTATGAATATGTGATTTTGCCGGACAGAATCATGCTGATGGGCAATACGGCCTGGGGTACATTTGATGAGGTGATTGAGGGGTTCCGCGTTTTTAGTTCAAAAGCAATTATGCTGGTTCTGAGAGAGGGAATGGCAGGGCTTAGCAAATCCTGGATGATTCCGGTTCTTTCAAAATATGGAACCAGATCGGGCCCTGATGGGCTGATCATTTGGAAAGAAGATCTGAACAAGCGGGTTTTATTTCAGCGGCATGATATCGATGCCACAGCAATTGCCATTCGCCGGGCTCCTGTAAACCGTCAGATTGTTGCAAAGGAAGAACACTATATCCATTCCAGTGCAAACCCCAAAAATCCGCTTGAAGGCTGGCAGGTTGCCACAACCGATAAAGGCATATAGAAAAACAGATGACTCACTTTTAATT
This sequence comes from uncultured Rhodohalobacter sp., assembly GCA_964625635.1. GTDB lineage: Bacteria > Bacteroidota > Rhodothermia > Balneolales > Balneolaceae > SW132. The sequence continues at coordinate 7,093 of CAZVEP010000005.1, read as the reverse complement.
AGATACCTCGCCTGAGTCCCCGTTCTGAAAATCGCCAGTCAGGAATAGACACATTCGTTTCCCGATCACTCCAGGTAATAACGGTATTACGGCCTTCCCGCAGGTCATACATTGTCATTTTTGAGGGTGACCAAAGTTCATTTGTGACCTGCTCAAACTCCTCCGCTTCAAGCCGTTTAATCATCTCATCCTCGCTGTTGAAATAATGTATTTCATTAAGTGTGTAGCGATCACGGCTAATGAAAAATTCTACATAATCGTACTGATCAGAATCAGGTTTGTTTGCACGTATCCGATAGACTGAATCCTGTTCCTCCAGCCATACAAAGTCATAATCCTCAGCCTGCTGATCGCCCAGATCTTCAAATGTAAAATCACTCCCCATAAATCGGTCACCGCGTTCTCCGGCAGTAATCGTTTGAACACGTCCAACAGACGGCAGATAGAGTTTCTGAGAGCTTTCGCCATCGCGGCGAATTGTAAGAAACGCAGTGCCCCGGACATTGCCCGGATCAGAAAATACAATCAGGCTGCTCGAGTTATCACCTTCATTCCGGCCCCACATTTCCATTGATCTGTTTCGGGTGCGTCCGCGCGAATCGGTGATGGTCATCTCCATGACCGCTGTTTCTGTTGTAATAGAGTTTCGTCTATCTTCAACTTGCTCAAAGATGGAACGGGCTTCTTCCTCATCGGTGATCCGATCCTGAGCTGCCACTGAAACGGCTAAAAATGATATCGCAAAAGCGATAAGGATAAATCTTAAAGTCACTCTGTTCATGATGTTAATTTTAGTCAGTTTGATCGCCTGAATAACGGTTCAAAACGGGCGTTCGTTCGACGATTGGGGTATGATAATCAACGGTGGTAAAGATGAGACTGGTACAAATAAAAATTGCCACGCCCGCTAAGGCGTGGCAAATGTCAGGATCACTGAATAAGTCACAAGTACTCAATCAGAATCCTTAACCCCGCGATTAAGATAAAACATTTTTTGAAGTGAATAAAGTCTGTTCTGCCAAAAGCGATTTCAAGGTTAAGCGCTTAAGCTATTGTTTATCATTGGAGTACGGAAACGAGGTTTCATTTATAAGAAGCTTAACGTAGCAGACGTAAAATATATGAACCTTTGTCGATTCCGGACGACTATGTAGATGAAGCATGATGAAAAGGCGGTAATTTTTAACAGATTTGAGACTGATGATTACAAAGGAATGCAGTGTCGGTGATGGTTTGGGCAAAATGGATCGAGGTGACTTCCGGGCAAGACTTCCCGGGGTCTTATTGGCTCTTTCAGTATTCATTGGTACTATAGCAGCTGGAATAAGTATGCCGATCATTGAATACATTGAATATTCAGGTCGTGATCTTGTCATTGATTCTGCTCTGCGTGCTTTTCTGATAGGAACAGACGGTATTATTAAGCATTTGACAGACAGTCTTGTCGAGCTTTTTCAAATTGTATTCGAGATGTGATGATAAACATGCAAGAGCTACATGCTAAAGAGATATTGAACAGCAAAAAGATTTCGCAATGAGCCGAATGTCTGACAAGTTTGAGAGCGGTAATGGGCTGTTAACACGCTACCAGAAAGGTGATGAAGGAGCGTTAAGACAACTCATACGAACTGTACAACCCAAACTTGAAAAGACGATTTACTACACCACAAGAAATCGCTCAATGGTGAAAGATATTTCCCAGGAATGCTGGTATAAAATCATTCCAAACCTGAAGAAACTGGAGATTAAGATCAGTTTTGAATCATATGTGATGGCAATCGCGAGGAGAAAGTCGATTGACTGGATTCGCACTCAGCAGCGACAGAGAAAAAAAAGTGAGACGGTTCGTTCAGAGCTAACCGTGAGTAGGGTGGATGATCAACACGAATCTGATAGCCTTCCTGATAAGATGAAACTGGTGAGGGTTCAAATAGAGCAGCTGCCCGAGTCCCAGAAAATTGTGTTGAAGCTGTTTTACCTGGAAAATCTAAGCCTGAAAGAGATCAGTAATATTCTGGCAATTTCAGAAGGCACAGTGAAATCTCGTCTGTTTACGGCCCGCGAGAGTATAAAGAAAAACGTTAATTAAACAATTGAACCCATGGAAAAGAAAGAAATCGACCAGCTAATCACCGAATCCCTGACCCGTGAAGAGGCGGAATTTTACGATTCACTAGAAGAAGAGGGGTTGTTTCAAAAGATCGGAGGCCTCTACTCAGGTAAGATGAGATGGATGGCCATTGCAACTGCAATTGTAAACACTATTGCAGTTATTGTATCCGTCTACTGCCTTTACCTGATATTTACCGTTCCTGAGGCAACAGCGATTATTCGTTATACGGCTGTCATGATCATTGCATGGAGTTTTGGCTGCATGGTAAAGCTCTGGTCTTGGATGCAGATGGATAAAAACACAATCATTCGCGAAATGAAGCGACTGGAGTTTCAGGTCGCGATATTACTTGAAAAGCGGCCTGAGGAATGATATTGTCGAGGGCATGGCTTAGATATGATAGAATATGGCTTGTTCCAGACCTTCGCCGAACCAAATAAACATTCAAAGAACCGACATTTTTACTGTTGAATAAAGAAACGGGAAGTATAAATATAAAAACCCGGTTACTGGCAATTCAGCCACGGTCTGTTTTTCTGATTGATGCGGCAGGTGCGTTTGTAACCTCTTTTACAATCGGATTCATAATCCCGCTTCTCAGGCAACACTTGGGTTCACTGCCGCAAGATATCTACTATTTGCTTTCAGCGATTGCGTTTTTTTATGGGATGTACTCACTCTATCACTACGCTGTGCATGTAAAAAGCTGGCGGTTTAGGCTTTGGATCATTTCCACCGCAAATATTTTATATGGTGTGATGACCATAATTATCGTTGCACTATTTATGGAGAATTTAACAGCACTCGGATTGCTCTATTTTATGACTGAATCGGCGATTATTATATGGCTGTCACGGCTGGAGTATTGGTATTCGGGAAAAAAAGTGAATCCACTCAATGCTAGTGCAATTGTTCCCCGCTCAATTAGGAGCAGAGAGTAAGTGAAAGGTATTTTCTATTCCCCCACCAGAACAACCTGATTATTGTCACTCGGCCAGATGTTGTTCATCTTATTGGCAGGTTGTCAAATAAAAAAATTGGGTAACGAAACTGTTGGCAGGTCAAGAATTTAGTGAATCGAAGCTCAAAGTTGACGCGTTCATAAGGAGCCCCAATCTCTTTTGAAATGGATTGTATCTAACAGAGAAAGCCCGTAGTTTTAGGGCTGTTCAAGAAAGAACACGTATTTTAAATAGAAATATTTGAGTACGTATTGGTAACTTATTGAAAAGGGCCCGTAGCTCAGTTGGTCAGAGCAGTCGACTCATAATCGATTGGTCGCAGGTTCAAGTCCTGCCGGGCCCACTATCAGAAAAAGCGAATGAGAGGGTGTAAAAACCCTCTCATTTACCCCTCCAGTTAAAAAAAAAGCCTTATTTCTTACAATTTGTAAGCGAACCCAAGGGAACAAAAGTGTACACTTTGTTTCCCTTCTTTTCCCAACTACTATGTACACTACTATGTACAGTTTTGGAAGCTGGGAAAAATGATAAGGCTTCAAATTTGATGTTCGCACATCTAACATCAAATTAACTGGAGAATACTTATGGCTTTTCTTATCAAACGTGGTAGGGTTTATTATGTGAATTTTTACTCAGAGGAATTGGGTAAAAAAAATGTCCGGAAATCATTGGGCACTCGTCATAAAGATATCGCTCAAAAGATGGTAACCGAACTTGAGAAATTGGAATCCTTGGGCAAAATCAATCCCTTTTCAAAAGGATTCAATCCCAAAAAAGTACTGCAACAAAATACCCGTAAAGAAACGGTACACTGTAATACGGTAAGTGAATCCATTGAACTGTTCTATAAGTCAAAATCCCACCTCTCTCCGGCAACCATCGGAGCCTACCAAAGAGCTTTAGATCATTTTGTGGAATTAAATGAGTTAGCAGATGAACATCCGACCAATGTGTTGGCCTACCATTTTGAAAATGTGATTTTCAAAAAAGGTATTACTTCAGCTACACGGCACTACTATTTCAGACATTATCGGTCTTGGTGGAAGTTTCTTCTGAAAAAGAAAATTGTCGAGAAGGACTACTTTCCTATGCTCAAAGAAGATTTGCCAAGAATTAGAGAAAATACACGGCCTAAAATGATTTCTGAGGAAGAACTTGGAATTCTTTTTAAGAAATTCGATGAAGAACTGGAGCGCAAGAAAGACTTACCTGAATTTGACCCTAATTTAGTCCAACACTGGTTTAAACCGATTGTAGCATTATACTTTTATGGTGGACTCCGAAAACATGAAGCAGCCTATGATCCAGAACTTTCCTATTCCGGCCTAAAAGGTGAAAACCTGATATATGAAGATGGTGAGCTAAGCTACATTTCATTGCCTCCTACCAAAGGCCGAAAGGAACGTCTTATTCCGATCATCAATGAATTAAAGGAGGAATTGGATAGCTATTTAGAAGTTCGCGGGAAACTAAGCCCAAGTGATTTTGTGTTTATCTATACCGGTGGAAATACAAAAGGCCAACCGGTTCGTGGCATGAGAGTTTACCGTGAATTTAAGCGTTATTGCAAAGAAGCAGGTATTCCGACTACTCGAACACTACATGGAATGAGACACCAAGCTGTTACCACATGGATTGAGAAAGGATTTCATACTGCTGAAGCAAGCTATATGGCAGGCCATTCCAATCAAAAAGTGACTGAGAAGTATACTCATTTAACTGTCAAAAGATTAAAAGAAAAAATGAATGCAATTAAATTATGAAAGATGTTTTGCCTAATTAAGATTAACATTTATAATATTCTTGTGTTTTAACATATTTCAAATCTAACGTATAACAGCGAACCCTAGTGTCAGATTATCTATAATTTTTTATAGGATTTGCTATACAATTTTATAGATTTAATAGTTTAATAATTAAATCTGAACTCAACACTCCTTCGTAAAGGTCTCCGTTAATAATTATGGATGGGACAGCCATAATTCCAAGAGAGTCAGAAATTCTTACTTGATTATTAATTACTGAGATTTTCGTTTTTTCTTCAATACAATTATTGAAACTTTTCAGGTCATTAATACCAGTTTTTTCTGCTAAATCAGAGTATTTAATTTTTCCTAGCCTAAACGAATTTACATATAACTCTTTGTGATATTCTAAAAAAAGACCTTGATCCCTAGCACACTCAGCTGCTAATGATGCCGTAAATGAATTTTTTGCACCAGGTAGTGGTCTATGGTAGTAAGTTAAGTTAGGGAGATTTATATTGGGATTTTCAATGAGTTTTTTTAATTCATTGTCTAACTCAATACAGTAAGGGCACTCATAATCAAAAAATATTATTAATGAATTTTTTGAATCCTGATTTTGATATTCCGGTGTTTTTTTAATAATCGATTCCCAATTATTTATTTCTTTAAGAGGTAAGGCTACTTTACTTGAAGTCTTATTGTACTTGGTGATGGCAACAGATAGTACTATTATCGCTACAATTGCTAGAAAAATAGTTGTAAATTTATTCATATTTATAGGGTATTATTCTATGTTATAAATAACTAGCCATCTTTTATTTCCATGGCTTTTTTCTAGGCTATAAATATGGTTTTCATCAACAATAATGCCAGACCCACTTGGAAAATGTTCTAGCTCATAGCTAAATATATATTCACCAGTAACAGAATTATAGACATCCAAATATTTTCCCTCGACATTTCCATTGTGATGACGTGTCATGTATAATTGATCATTATAAATTGTATAACCTAAACTACTATATAATGCAGCAGGAGAATATGAAGAGCTTGAAAATCCGCCTAGTTCATTTTTAACATAATTATCTTCAGTTGAGTAGCTATTTATAACATCAATAGAGTAGATCAAATTTTTTGTCTGAAGATTATATTTTTTGATAATCGGTTCCGAATAACCTACAAAGTAAATATCATCAGTATTATAATAAATATCTCCACTGTACATTAAGTAGTGAAGATCAGGTTGAGTTTCGATAAAAGAATCTAATATATCACCCTCTCTATTCAGTATGTTAAAAACATAATTTCCTGTTTTAAGAGAAAATGTAAGTATCCTTTTATTGTCAATAACTTGAATTCGATCAGCGATTATCTCAGGTAAACTGAATTCTTCTTTTAGTATTCCATCGAAATTGTAAATAGAAATTTTTCCTTGCTGCCTATCACTTATGAAAATTTCATTATTATGTACATCATAATCAGTTATCGACTGTAATTCTCCAGGCCCTCTCCCCTTAATAAACATAATCTTTTTTGCACCGGAAAGATTTAAATTCTGTTTATTTAAAATAAATATCTCAAGTTTGTCTCCATTTAAAAAAAATAGATTCTCTTCCTGTTCTTCCATTCTAAGTACATAAAACAAATCTAATTTATTCAAATCTAATTTGTTAACAACTTCTAAACCTACAAAATCTCTTTGTTTAGTATTATTTTGATAGTCCTTTTCAATAAAAGAACTCTGTTTGTTTTCACCTTCACATGAAAAAAGAAAAAAAAGAGTCACCAAAAAGATATATTTCATTGATTTGAAATTAATTACAGATGTTTATTAACACAAATGGGATCTAATAAATCCCATTTGTGTTATAAGGTTTATAAGTATTAATTATTACCTGCTGGTAATCCACTACTCTACAGGTAATCCACTACCTTCTTTAGAGCAGGTGATTATTTCTCCTGTATTTACATTTTCAATTTTACCACATTCAACTCCCGAGGATTTATCACACTCAGCTCCTAGACAGTCAGCACAACCACTGCAAGTTCCTTGTGCCATAACTTGCTGAGGATACATAATGTATGCACTCCCAATTGCTATGAATAGTGCTAAAAATAGATTTAAAATAATATTTGATCGCTTCATTTTAACAGTATTTAAGTTTAGATTGATTTGTAATCTTTTATAAATAATTATTTAAATCAAATTATTTAATTCTTTAATTTTATAGAGTTCAATATTTTTGAAGGCCGTGCCTGGTAATGATTTC
>CAZVEP010000004.1:8924-62414 GCA_964625635.1 uncultured Rhodohalobacter sp. | reverse complement strand
GTGAATCAGGTGCATCAAAATATACTCCTTACCCCCTTCAGATTCTTCGTCGCAACATGCGCTCCTCTGAATGACAAGAATCACAATGGAATTGTGCGCCGGCGTACTTCACAGCCATGCAAATCTCGAATCCTCACACGCCGGCTCAGCCCTCACCCACTCATGCTTCGTCATCCTGACGGGTACGAATGCACGAGGAAGGAACCTTAAATTCTATAGGATGTGATTAATATTTCATCATTCTCAATTCATCATTCATTATTCAATATTCAATAATTCCGGAACCTTTCTGCCTTATTTGATGTCTGCATTCACGTAACTCTCTGTTTGATTTCTTATCATCCACCAGAACACATCCGATCAAAATAAATTTAATATTTCCCTATGCAAGATTTCGATGAACTCGCACTAGCACTCCAGCCACATTACTCACACTTTAATGTTGCCAATCGCTTGTTATTTACGGGACACTCTCATCAGGCATGGCCCGATGTTGCATTTGCAGGAATCCAGGAATATATGCGTGTGGTTTCTGACCGGGTGGATACCAAATGGGATATCGGCTTCGAAAAAACCGAAATCATGCGAAACTACCTGCGGGATTTTTATGATGACCCGGATGGTTATTACTGCCGCGAGCAAAATACACATGTTCTGCTCGTCTCATGGCTCTCATGTTATGATCTTAAGAACAAGCCAAAAGTGATTACGACAACCGGCGAATTCCATTCAATGAGTCGTCAGCTTAAGCGGCTTGATGAAGAATTTCTCGATGTCGTTGAAATTTCCCATCAAAACGATGAGGAGTTACTTGAAGGAATCAAAGCTGAACTGGATGACAAGACTTCAGCCGTAATGATATCCAGAATTTACTTTGAAACGGCTGAGGTTAATACCAGGCTTTCAGAAATTGCAGCCGCATGCCGAGAAGCCGGCGTGCCCCTGATGATTGACGACTACCATGGCACAAACGTTGTACCGCTGTCGGTTCGGGATGAAGAACTTGAAGACTGTTTTATTCTTATCGGCGGGTATAAGTACCTGCAGTGGGGTGAGGCCAACTGTTTCCTGCGCTTTCCAAAGTCATTTGATTTACGACCCGTGATTACCGGATGGTTTGCATCGTTTGAAACACTCGATCAGCCTCAATCTGACGGGCCTGTAGAATTTGATGACGGCGATCAGCGGTTTGCGACGGCTACCTATGACCCTATCTCCCAGTTCAGAGCAGCAGAGGTCGTAAACTTTTTTAAGAAGCAAGGGCTAATGCCAGACGTTCTCCATAAGCAATATCAATCGCAGGTAAAGTATCTGATCGATCTTTTTGAAGAAGGAAATAAGGACGAGTACAACATTAAGCGTTCACAGCACCGGCCGATTGAAAAAACCGGCGGATTCCTCTCATTAACATCTCCACATGCCCGTACAATACGCGCAAATCTACTTGAAAAAGGAATATATACAGACGCAAGAGACCAGATTTTAAGGCTTGGTCCTGCCCCGTATACGAGTTCAAAACAGTGCGAGGATGTTATAAACGAACTTTTCAAAGAGGCTAAGCAGCTTTAAAATTTTTTCTGTAAGCCATCTGCATTTTATGTATCATACACATGTATTGAACATATACTTATATATAAATAAATATCGTTCAGTTCGAAAGATTACGTACAATATTTTGAGGATCGTTTAAGGGTTAATTTCAGCCTCAAAAAATTAAATGTACAACAGGTGACATAATGGTGTCACTGCTCATCTGTATTATCTGAAAAACTTTAATCAAAACTGATTTAGCATTATGGCCACTTCCAAAGACGACAGACTAAAGGCACTCGATACTGCCATGGGACAAATAGAAAAACAACATGGTAAAGGGACGATCATGAAGCTCGGGGGGAATCCCTACAATGAGATCGATGCCATTTCAACCGGATCCATCATGGTTGATTATGCCCTTGGCGTGAACGGAATTCCAAGGGGCCGTGTCACAGAAATTTATGGCCCGGAAGCCAGTGGTAAAACCACACTGGCCATGCAGGTGATTGCCCAGGCCCAGAAAAAAGGCGGCTATTGTGCCTTTATTGATGCGGAACACGCTTTTGATCCCAAGTATGCGAAGAATCTCGGTATTAACACAGATGAACTACTGATTTCACAACCCGATAGTGGTGAGCAGGCACTCGAAATTACTGAAACATTGATTCGGTCAGGTGCACTTGACGTCATCGTAGTAGACTCGGTAGCAGCTCTTGTGCCGCGTGCAGAGCTTGAAGGCGAAATGGGCGATTCCCATATGGGGCTTCAGGCCAGGCTGATGTCGCAGGCACTAAGAAAGATCACAGGTATCGTTAGTAAATCACGAACGTCCTGTATTTTCATTAACCAGGTTCGTGAAAAAATCGGGGTCATGTTTGGTAACCCTGAGACCACAACCGGCGGACGCGCTCTAAAATTTTACAGTTCTGTACGGATTGATATCCGGCGAATCGGTTCCCTGAAAAAAGGAGACGAAGTTCTGGGTAACCGCACAAAAGTGAAGATTGTGAAGAACAAAGTGGCGCCTCCATTTAAGGTTGTAGAGTTCAACATTCTCTACGGTAAAGGCATCTCGAAAATATCTGAGATTCTCGACCTTGCTGTCGAGTACGATATTATCGAAAAACGCGGCAGCTGGTATCGTTACGACGGTGAACCGATCGGACAGGGAACCGATGCAGCTATGCAGTTCCTCGAGGAAGATCCGGAGCTCACAGACCGTATCGAACAGATTGTGCGCGCCAAATTAATGCCAGAAGAGTTCGATGCGCCTGAAGACTTAGAAGCAGCAGAAAAAGAGAAGGAGAAGAAAAAAGAAAAAGCTTCTGAAAAAGCATGATAAATGCTGCAAGTGATCCTGAGGGAGAGAAGATTCTGCAGAGTCTTCCCCTCCCCATCACTAAAATCTCACCTCAGAAAAAGAATGGCGACCGCTTTTCGCTGTTTCACAAAAAAACCTTTCTCATTGGGGTTTCATCCCAGACCTTACTCGATTATTCTATTCAAAAAGGCACCCGGCTTACAAGGGATCTGTATCACAGACTCAGCCATTCAGAAGAATACCAAGCCGTAAAAGACAGGTGCTACAGGCTTCTCTCAGGGCGCGATCATGGAGCTGAAGAGCTAAAACGAAAGCTGATAAGAAAAGGGTTCTCTGAAAGCATGAGTAGTAAGGTAGTAACCGAATTCAGGGAAAAGGACCTTCTCAACGACAAAAGCTACGCCTTAAAGTTTGCCCAGGATAAATACCATTTAAAACAATGGGGGCCAAGAAAGATACAGTCAGCACTATTTAAGAAAGGGGTACCCAATCAAATCATCACAGAAGTAATTCATGAATTGAAGAGCAACATCAATCCTGTCGATACATGTATTGAGCTGGCTTTAAAAAGACGCCGGCACTTTCTGAGAGAGCCTGATTCATTCAAACGAAAACAAAAAATTTTTCGGTATCTTGCGGGGAAAGGATATTCTTCCGACAAGATTAAAAAGGCTTTGCCAAACATAGAAAAGCAATTAGATGCTTAAAAATCTTACGCTCGATAAGGTTGTAAAATCGATCATTGGTGCAGCAGGAATTATCCTGTTAGGACTGGTTATCTATAATTACAGCAACCTTATTTTATATGCACTTATTGCAATGCTTTTCAGCTATATGCTTGATCCCATCGTCAACAGGCTGCAGGCTGCAGGTATGGATCGTACACTTGGCACAACTCTGACGCTTGCCACTCTAATTCTTGTGATTGTTTGGGGATCTACATCTGTGATACCAATAGTTGCTAATCAAATGGCAAGCCTCGCACGTCAGCTTGATATCGAAAACCTCAGGTTTATTGCAGAACAGATTGAAGTAAGCATCATTAATACATTCGAATTCATTCCAGAAGGATTTCTTCGCGACAATATCTCAGTAATGTCTGATAACCTGTTTGATGTGGGGCAGATTTCAGATATTGTATCAAATATCATAGGTATTTTCACAAACCTGTTTGCCGCGTTTCTGGTGATCCCGTTTGCCACATTCTTTTTTCTTAAGGATGGGCATAAAATCAGACGTGACATTTTAAAGCTCGTTCCCAATAAGTACTTCGAAACGATACTTAGTCTTGTCGACAAAATTGAGACCCGTCTAGGAATCTATTTCAGAAGCGTTTTTATACAGTGTACACTCGTTGGTATCGTGAGTTGGCTGACACTCTCAGTTGCCGGATTGAACAATTCAGCATCGGTTGGTATAGCTATCGGCCTGGCCAACTCCATTCCTTATTTTGGTCCGCTCATCGGATATCTGCTATCCATAGTCATTTCCATCATCGAAACGGGAGATTTCTCCCTCATCATTCCGTGTATCATTGCGGTACTTATCGCACAGATAGTTGACAATGTTATACTTCAGCCAATGATTTTTTCTAAATCTGCTGATATGCATCCGGTAGCGATTCTATTTATTATTTTGATCGGGGCACAGACAGCAGGAATACTTGGTATGCTCATAGCCATACCAATAGCCACTGTAATTAAAATTTCGATTATTCAGATTCACTGGAGTTTTAATAATTACAGAATATTCAGGCTTGATCAGACACAAGCATTTCCGGAGACCCAAACTTCTAAAAAAGAGTCTGAATAATCGGCGACTTTTTTTCTATCTTTTCACTCCGCTGAAATCGCATTGAATTTGCAGTCGTGCATAATCTTGTTTTCTTCGCATCCGGATCGGGTACGAACTTCCAGTCCGTTATTGATGCTATTGAATCAGGCCAGATAGAAGCCCAAATTACGGGATTAGTCACCAATCGGCCTGAAGCTGGTGCTATTAAAAGAGCCCAAAAACACGGCATTCCTACCTTCGTTATAGATTCAAATGCATCCGATTTTGAACAGAAACTGCTTGATCTGCTTTCAGAACTTAATCCGGACCTGATTGTCCTGGCCGGTTATCTAAAAAAAATCCCTACCGTTATAATAAATACTTACAGCGGCAGGATTATTAATATCCACCCATCCCTTTTACCAAAATACGGAGGGAAGGGATACTACGGAATGAATGTTCACCGGGCTGTTATAGAGAACAAAGAAGGCGTGTCGGGCTGTACCGTTCATTTTGTTGATGAAATCTACGACAACGGACAAATTATCGAACAAATTAAAGTCCCTGTATCATCAACAGACACTCCTGAGTCACTTGCAGAAAAAATTCTTCGCCGGGAGCATGAATTACTCCCGAATACCATACACAAATTGCTAACCCAAACATCTTAAATTTAAAAAGTGTCTCTCCAACCCCTATCATCGCTGCCCACCAACGCCATCAAACCAAAACGTGCACTGCTCTCAGTATCTGATAAAACCGGGATAGCCGAGCTTGGCCAAACACTTCATAATCACGGTGTGGAGCTGATTAGCACCGGTGGCACAGCAAAAGCTCTGCGCAATGCCGGACTCCCCGTCACCGATGTGAGTGATATCACCGATTTTGAAGAGTGTCTGGATGGACGAGTGAAAACACTTCATCCGTTCATACATGCAGGAATTCTTGCCAGAACCAGTCATAATCCAGATGTCCGCGAATTACAACGTCTTAAGATTGACCCTATTGAACTGGTCGTTGTAAACCTTTACCCATTTGAGGAGACCGTCGCAAAGGAAGGTGTTACACCTGCAATTGCTACAGAGAATATTGATATCGGCGGGCCCACAATGGTTCGGGCTTCAGCCAAAAATTTTGCTCACGTTTCAATACTAACATCACCCGGTCAGTACAAAGACTTTACTGATGAACTGAATGATGAAGAAGCTATTTCATTTGAATCCCGAAAAAAACTGGCCAGAAAAGCGTTTGAGCACACGGCGTCATATGATGCTGCCATCAGCCGGTATTTTAACACCATTTCTAATCTCGATATGCCCCGGCAGTTTTCAGCCGCTATTCATCAATCTGGTGAACTTCGCTATGGTGAAAATCCCCATCAAAAAGCTGGAGTATACGGTGATCAAAGCAAATACATTGACTGCTTTCATGGCAAGCAACTAAGCTACAATAACTATCTTGACCTGGATGCCTCACTTCAGTTAATTGCTGATTTTCCGGCTGATCAACCGACAGTTGCCATTTTCAAACACACAGTTGCGTGCGGCGTCGCAACGGCAGATACGTTGAAAAAAGCTTATCAAAAAGCGTTCTCAACTGATACATCATCCCCTTTTGGAGGTATCATTTGTTGCAACCAGTCAGTAGATGTTGATACGGCAAAAGAGATTGACAAAATTTTTACCGAAATTATTATTGCTCCCGGCTTCGATGAAGATGCTCTGAACCTGCTTACGCAAAAGAAAAACCGGCGCCTTGTTACTATTCTTGAATTGCCTTCTGTAACCGGCGGAATTACATTCAAATCAATCTTTGGGGGTGCGCTGCTTCAACAAGAGAACACCCTTCTGATCGATGACGAAAAACTTCAAATACCTACTAAAAGAAAACCCACTCAACAGGAAATGAAAGACCTGCAGTTTTCATGGGCCGTGGTCAAGCATATCAAATCCAATGCAATTGTGTATGCCCGTGACTTACAAACCGTTGGAATTGGAACCGGGCAGCCGAGCAGGGTAGACAGTTCTGAACTTGCAATTAGAAAAGCTGCGAATGAAGGCCTTTCGATTGAAGGAAGTGTGGTTGCTTCTGATGCATTTTTCCCATTTGCTGACGGAGTAGAAGCAGCTGCTGAAGCGGGTGCAACAGCAATCATTCAGCCTGGAGGAAGTATTCGGGATGAAGAAGTTATCGAAATGGCCGATAAACATAACATAGCTATGGTGTTTACCGGAATTCGTCATTTCAGGCATTGATAAAATGACGTTAAAATAGATAAACAATAGTTCGCAAATACAAGGACAATCTCGTATTTTCGATTGTTCACTCCCATAATGCATAAATCATCGCAAATAGATGTCCGATATTTACACTCAGACTAAGACCAAGACATCAAAAAATCAGAGAAAAAAAGGACTCTTTGATTTTCTTTATACTGATATAGCCATTGATCTTGGCACGGCTAACACTCTTATTTATGCCAAAGATCAGGGCATTGTTTTAAATGAACCATCGATCGTTGCGCTTAATAATCAGAATACTCCGGTTGCTACCGGCCATGAAGCGCGTTTGATGCACGAAAAAACTCACCGAAATATTCGCACCGTACGCCCTTTACGTGACGGCGTTATTGCAGACTTTGAAGTTGCCGAGCAGATGATGCGTGGCATGATCAAGAAAGTAAAAGTGAAATGGTATTCAACAACCCGTCAAATTGTGGTTTGTGTACCAAGCGGAATTACAGAAGTTGAGCGTCGTGCTGTTCGCGATAGTGCAGAGCACGCCGGTGCGAAAGAAGTCTACCTCGTAGATGAGCCAATGGCAGCCGCTATCGGTATTGGCCTTGATGTCCACGAGCCGGTAGGTAATATGATTGTAGACATCGGTGGCGGTACGACCGAAATTGCTGTGATTGCCCTATCAGGAATTGTTTATGCACAGTCAGTGCGATTGGGCGGTGACGAACTTAACGACGATATCATCAACTATTTCAGGCGCAACCACAACCTCTTGATTGGTGAGCGGACTGCCGAGAAAATTAAATGTGAAATCGGGAGTGCGGCTCCGCTTGATGAAGAGCTTGAGATGATCACCAAGGGGCGCGACCTGGTAAATGGCGTTCCCAGAACGCGACAGGTAACGTCTAAGGACGTACGTGAGGCCATCTCAGAATCTGTGAACACCATTGTAGAATCTATCACAAAATCACTCGAACAAACACCACCGGAACTTTCCGCGGATATTTTGGATCGCGGTATAATGTTGACGGGTGGTGGAGCGTTGCTAAAGAACCTGGATAAACTCATCATGGAAACAACTGACCTTCCGGTTCACATTGCAGAGGATCCACTCACAGCTGTAGTCCGGGGTACAGGTTCTATTCTTGAAGACATCGAACATTACCGAACCGTGGTCTCTTAATTAGTTTAGGTTTTACATGCGACGCCTATCAGACGCAAAGGATTATATTCTGACAGCAATTTTGCTTCTGTGTGCCATCGCTATGATGATTAGCCGGCACGACGGCGGACTGCAAAATGCAAGGAAAGCATCCATCACGGTATTAAGCTATCTTGAACAGCCTCTCTCTGTGATTCGTGTTTACCGGCAGGCCCTTACAACAAACACCTATTTACACAGACAAAATATTTTACTCCAGGATGAGCTCAGCCAGCTTCGTTCTGTTGAAGAACAAAATCGAATTTTAAGAGATCTTCTTGCGCTTGAAGACAGCACGGAACACAGTGTAATTCCGGTCAGAATTGTTGCTAAAGATCTCAATGGCCTCAATAATGTGCTGACGATTGATGCAGGAACTGAAAAGGGGGCTAAAGTTGGAATGCCGGTTATCAATTCTGATGGGCTGATAGGCCAGATAATACTCACAAATAAAACCTATTCACAGGTCCTTCCATATTCAAACTCACTGTTTAGAGTGAGTGCTACAGTTGCCGAAACACGTGCCATGGGTATCGTATCCTGGCCGGCCTCAAGACATGATGAGCTTGAGTTGAATCATATTCCACAAACAATTGAGCTTGAAATTGGTCAGACAGTTGAGACCTCCGGTTTTAGCAATCAATTTCCAGCAGGTCTTCCAATTGGAGAAATTATTCGACTCAAACCTGGTGACGGTATTGAAACTCAAACTGTCTATCTCAGGGCTTACGCTGATTTATTTACGGCTGCCGAGGCATTCGTCGTCCAGTTCGAGCCCGATTCTCTTATTCAGGACCTTAGAGAAAAGCAACAGGAGTTATTTTGATACGTTCTGATCTCCTGAGATACACCCTTTTCGGTATTGGCGCGGTGGCTATTCAGGTCATTCTGCTTCGTCATTTAACTGTATTTGATGCTCAATCAGATTTGGTTCTTCTTTTTACGCTTTGGATTTGCACAAAGCGGAGTAAAACAGAGGTGATTATATTAACTGCGTTCGTCGCTTTTTTCCAGGATGCACTGACCGATCTTTGGGGGCTGAATTTATTTACCAAGGTCTTAACGGTATTTATTCTTTATAACTTTTTGAACAGAACATCAGAAAACCAGTTTTTGGCCTGGCAGATATTTCTGATCGTATTGGGGGCATCATTTTTGCATAATATTATCTTTTATATCGTTAGTTCTCTTACAGGTACCTACGCCAGTGAGTATGTTGTAATAAGCCTTCTCCTGGTAAGCAGTTTGTTCACCGCTGTGCTTGGAAGTTTTCTGCATCTTGTACGTTCCAGATAAATATGCCAAACAGAAGAAAAACTCAAAATATTCAAATGTCTGTGCGAATCCTCCAGGGGGTTATCGTACTTGGCCTGCTTGTTACAATTGGCCGCATGTTCCAGCTTCAGATACTCGACCATGAGGAATATGCTCCACTGAGCCGTCAAAATTCTATCCGGATGGATATTGTTAATCCTGCACGTGGTCTTATACTGGATCGTCAAGGAGAAATACTTGTCGAGAACCAACCAATCTATTCCATTACAATCACTCCCTCCAAATTCGACCGTAAAAAAATCGGGCTGTTGAGCACTATTCTACAGATTGATTCGCAGCTCATTCTTGAGAGAGTAAATGAAGCACAGGATTATTCATGGCACCGACCCTCACGACTCTTTACGGAAGTACCGTTTGAAATTTTTTCAGTCGTGGAGGAAAATTTATGGCGGTTGCCGGGGATAGGTCATCAGATAGAAAGTAAACGAAATTACCCCAAGGAGCTGTCCGCGTCACATATTCTCGGCTATCTCAGAGAAGCCGATCCAGAGGATTATGAAGAAATTGTTGAACTCCGGCTGGGTGATAAGATTGGTAAAAGTGGAATTGAGATGGTTTACGACCGGTTCCTGCGCGGTGAGAAAGGCATGAGTTACTTACGGGTGAACGCCTATGGTCAATCACTTGGCTACTTTGATGACGGGAATCTGAATGCGCCACCCGAAAAAGGCGCAGATCTGTTGACGAGTATCGACTCAGATCTTCAGGCACTCGCAGAGAAACTCATGGAAAACAAAACCGGTGGCGTTGTCGCAATGGATCCCAATACCGGTGAAGTTCTTTCTCTCGTGAGTGCCCCAACCTACGATCTTGAAAAACTATCAGGCCGTATGGACAGTGAATACTGGCAGTCTGTGAACGTTGATTCGCTGAAGCCACTCTATAACCGCGCTATTTCTTCACGGCAGCCTCCCGGTTCAACCTTCAAACCTTTCATGGGTATTTATGGCTTACATACGGGACTTATTACACCCAATATGGAGCTTACCAGTACAGGGAGTTACATTCGTGGGCGTGCCTATGGTGATCTGGCAGACCCGGGTGTGTACGATCTCGAAAAAGCGCTGGCTAAATCGAGCAACTACTATTTCTTCTGGATGATGGACCGTATTGCCACCAATGGCGGTTTGGATGACTGGTCAGAAAAAATTAAAGACATGGGAATGGGCCCACGAAATAACATCGACCTTCCATTTGAGACCCGCGGTATTATTCCTTCGACAGATTATATGAACCTCAATTTTGGCGAACAATATTGGGGCATCGGTGACCTGATGAGCCTGGGCGTTGGGCAGGGAATGGTTTCAGTCTCACCTTTACAGATGGCAGTAGCCGTATCTCTGATAGCAAATGGCGGTTACAAGGTTCAGCCTCACATTGTAAAAGAGATACACCACAGTGATGGCAGAATAAATTTCACTCAGCCCTACAAAGAGCGCATTGAGTGGGTAAAACCAGAATACCTTACCGCGGTAGGAGAAGGTATGCGAAAAGTGGTGACAGAAGGAAGCAGTCGATACTATACTGATATTCCTGACATCCCTACTGCAGGAAAAACCGGGACCTCCCAGAATCCACACGGGCAGGATCACGGATGGTTTATTGCCTATGCACCCTATGACAATCCACAGATAGCCATTGCTGTACTCACTGAGAATTCCGGGTACGGATCTATCTCTGCTGCACCTATTGCATCCCTCCTTATTGAGCAGTATCTGAGCGGAGAGGTGGATCGATCATATGTGATGAATTACGTGCTAAACTTTGTACCGAAGCCTCTTGAGGACGACGATGATGAGGATGAAACTGAACCAGATGACAATGCTGAACCTGAAACAGACGAAACTGCAGACGCTCAAGCCACTGAAGTAAACGCTGCGGAGGCAACCGATGATTAATGTAAAAGATTTCAGCTGGTCTGTTATTCTGCTTTGGCTCATGATAGCCTCAATTGGGCTGGTAGCGATATACAGTGCCACACTCGGTGAAGTATCGCAATTTCTTCCCACTTACATCCAGGATAACTTTTCGCGACAGCTCATATGGATATCAATTTCGCTTGTCGCTCTTATTTTTATTCAGTTTATATCCCCAAGAACATTCCAGGGGCTTGCTTATATCCTGTATGGTCTCTGCTTGATATTAGCAATTGTGACGCTTTTTGCCGGCGTTGAAGTAAGCGGGAGTCGAAGCTGGCTTTCGATATTCGGAATGCGTCTTCAGGTTAGTGAATTCATGAAGCTCGCCACTATTTTAGCCGTCGCCAGCTACCTGACTCATAAACGCGATATGTCTGTAGGCAACCTGAAAACGGCTCTGACAACTGTTCTATTGATTGCTGTACCTGTAGCCGTCATTCTACTTCAAAACGATACCGGCACCGCTATAATCATGGTTACTCTGATTCCTGTTGTGCTTTTCTGGTCAGGATTGCCTTACGGAATCTCACTACTCATCATTTCCCCTGCCATCATTGGATATTTCACGGTCATTGGGCTTCCATATGGCATTATTAGTGCATTGGTGATAACAATCGCAATTTTCTTTCTACAGCGCACCAAGTGGCTGAATATCTCGGCTCTCGTTCTTGGTATCGTTGTTGTAATTGGAACGGAAGTAGGTCTTCAGCAAATCCTTCAGCCTCACCAGCGCGCTCGTATCGAAGCATTTGTGAATCCGTCCCTTGATCCGCACGGTGCCGGATGGAACGTACTACAGGCAAAAACAGCCATCGGATCAGGCGGTTTTTCAGGGAAGGGATTCATGGAGGGCACTCAAACGCAGCTCCGGTTCCTGCCCGAACAGTGGACAGATTTTGTGTATTGTGTGGTGGGAGAAGAGTTCGGATTTCTCGGATCGTCACTCCTTCTGATTTTATATGGCCTGCTGTTTCTGAAGCTTTTGTCAATGGCCGGGGCTCACAAGCATCCATTTGCACAGCTGGTCATTGTATGCGTTACGTTTATATACTTTGCTCACTTCCTCGTTAATATAGGTAGCGCCACGGCGATGCTGCCAATAATGGGTGTACCCCTGCCTTTTGTCAGCTACGGCGGATCTGCTTTCCTGGCCAACACAATTATGCTGGCTATCTGCCTGAACATGGACCAGAATAAGCGCTCCTTTAGTATTTACCGATAATTCAGAAGCCGGCCGTTTATACGCAAAGTCAATGTTACTCTAACCCCTCTTCCAGATCACTCAAAAAATGCCGGATGCGCTCGGCATTAACACCCACATCGCTTCTGCCAATACGTGACTTCGAACGCATGTCAACGCGGGTACCATCGCTTGTTGATGTGACCCGCAGCACAACATCATCTTTAAAACCAAACCAAGCCAGCTTCTCGGTTGCCTCGATGCGTCCTTCATTGCGATTGACGCTCACAATTTTCCACCCACGATTCGATATAAGCATCACAATTTCATCAATAACCTCCTGTACCGGTGTGGAAACTACCAGTGGCTGAATGTCGGGATACGCTTCCCGCTGCTGTTGGGCCGTCTCTTCGCCGGCATATTCGGGTGGATTCGGCGCATCGGCCCGGAGTCTTTCCATTGCTACAAATTCGGGTGGTGATTGAATATCCGTCGTAATATCATGAATCGGAGGTACAGACCTTGCCTTGTACTGCCAGTAAATAGCCGTGGCAGAGATGAGAAGTGTCACCATAAATCCGGTCAGTATCATCGCTTTCGCTGAGATCCCGGAATCTTTCATAAAAAAGAAAAACGTTGTTTGAATCACTGCCAATCCTATTGCTGCATACGCTCCATAGCGCAAAAGAGTAAAGCCGGTCCCCAAACCCCATAGACCCCATTGATAGCCATATCCGGACATTACAAATACAACCGTACAAATAATTGATAAGTAGAAGAATGTTTTAGCCAGCGTTTTTTTCATATCAGAATGGATTTTGTCTTTTCTCGTCTATCTCTAATTGTACAACAATTCTGTCTTTTTTGGTATCCTAATCAATGAAAACTATAGGGGATTTCAATTAGCCTTCGAGTCTTATTCACCTTATTTTTATGAACTTAAACAAATATCAGTCTGACCATCATAAACAGGCTATCCGATTTTGACGCCCCATATTTGAGGGCATTTACTTCAGATCGAAAATTATGCTTTAAATAAGCTGTAGATAGTTTTCGGTCCAGCTATGAATTAAATTTTAATTATTAGGATATCAAAGCATGGAAGGTTCCGTACGCGTACGTTTTGCACCATCACCCACCGGTTTTTTACATATTGGCGGATTAAGAACTGCTCTCTATAATTATTTATTTGCACGTCACTTCAACGACGGCACATTTGTACTCAGAATCGAAGATACCGATCAGAGCCGGTATGTTGAGGGAGCCGAGGCAGATATCATCCGCTCTCTTGAATGGTGTGGTATGAAAATTGATGAAAGTCCCGAGCATCCCGGAGATTACGGACCTTATCGACAAAGTGAACGCAGAGAACTTTATCATACTCATGCTGAAAAATTGATCGAAAACGATCAGGCTTATTACGCGTTTGATACTCCCGAAGAGCTCGACCAGATGCGGGAGCGTCTTCAGAAGTCCGGCAACCCATCACCAAAATACGATGCCATCACCCGGCAGTCGATGATAAATAGCTTAACTCTTTCTCAGGATGAGGTAGACCGCCGGTTGGCAGCAGGCGACGAGTATGTGATTCGTCTTAAGGTTCCACGTCGCGAGACAGTGCGTTTTGAAGATATTATCCGCGGCCACGTTTCATTCGAAACCAAAGGTCTTGATGACCAGGTATTGCTGAAGTCAGACGGGATGCCGACTTATCATCTTGCGAATGTTGTGGATGATCACGAAATGAAAATCTCGCACGTCATACGGGGTGAAGAATGGCTGAGCAGTACGCCCAAACATATTCTGCTGTATGATGCTTTTGGCTGGGAACCACCAAAAATGGCTCATTTGCCGCTCATAATGTCTCCAAGCGGAGGTAAATTATCGAAGCGGAAAGCTGAGGAAGAAGGAATTCCCGTGAACACAAAAGAGTATGTAAAACAGAATTACGAACCGGAAGCACTGGTTAATTTTCTCGCCTACCTGGGATGGAGCCCTGGCGACGACAGTGAAATTCATTCACTCGATGAACTTTGCGAACTGTTCAGTCTGGATCGGGTAAGTAAAGGTGGTGCAGTATTCAATCACAAAAAACTTCTTTGGTATAACGAACACTATCTGCGTGAGCAAAGCAATGATATTCTTGCTAAACGGCTTCGCGTAATTGCAGATACAAGGAATATCGATCTTCCTGAAGATGAGGTTTTGAAAGAGGCTATTTCTCTCCTCAAAGAACGCGTTAGCAAGATTGAGGAAATACTGGAAATGGGTGACTTTTTCTTTAAAGATCCGGAGTCTTATGACGAAAAAGCTCTGAAAAAATGGAAATCAGATAGCAGTGATCTTGTAAAACAGTACAGAGAATCAATTACTGATCTGGATGAAAGCGGGTTCGAAGCTGCAACGCTGAAATCTCATCTTGAAAAGGTCATCGAGAAAAACGATGTGGGCTTTGGTAAACTGATGATGCCCCTTCGCATCGCTGTTACCGGCCAGGGTTTCGGGCCTGACCTGTTCTCGTCAATGGAGCTCTTGGGTAAAGAATCAGTCATCCGGCGCCTGGACACCGCACTTGAGAAACTGGATTAATTGAAGCTACCCGCTGAAGACTTAACATATCTTCGACTGTCGATTGTCCCGAAGGGATCACTTTGTGGCATTTGATCGGCTGTCGAATTGTAAAGGCAATAAATCCCGTAGCTGGAAAGGCTGCATTATTGGCTTCCAGGCTATTCACTCGTCAGACGAGCGTCACTTCATAAGCGTCATCTTCCGGGTTATTCGTGATGATTCAGTTCGCAGTGAATAGATATAGATTCCGCTGCTGAGGTTTGATGCATCCCATACAGCGGTGTGTTGCCCGGCTGATTTCAGATCATTCACGATAACAGCTACTTCGCGTCCCAGCATGTCATATACAGATAGCCTCACTTGCTCGCTTGAACTCAGCGTATATTGAATAGTTGTAGTCGGGTTAAATGGATTGGGATAGTTTTGATCGAGTTTGGCTATTTTTGGCAAATCATAGCTGATATCCGCGGAGGTTGTTTCTATCTCAACTCCCCGAAGCTGAATATCATCGAGCCTGTATTGCTGGCTATTGTTTTTCGAAAATCGAATAGAAAGAAATTCAGCCGCAGGCAAATTACTCCCTTCAATGTCCAATAGCTGCCAAACACCACCATTTAATTGATCATTGTAAACCAAATCAGTCCACAAACCCTCACTATCGGTTCTATACTCAATAGTGAGCGGTGTATCGCCACTTGAATAGATGCCCAGGCTTAGTGCCAGCTGCTCGAAGCCGGTCGTATTAATGTTACCGATGGTGAAATATTTATCTCCAAAGTTCATGAATACCTGCGCATTGCCACTTGCATCTTCATAGCCTTCAGACGGAAGAGATTCTCTTATATCCCCATTTCCATCGAACGTGAAACTGGTATTGTCAAATGTGTGATTTCCGATGTCGGTAGATGATGATACCGATCCAAATGTCTCGGTAAAAATGTCAGTAAATACCGGGTCCGGATTTGGATCCGTTCCACCATCTTCCATAAAATAAGCTCGCCGGACAAGGGTTGTATCCATCACAAATGGATTTACATTTCCCTGCCATGTAGAAATGGTTTCAGTTCTAAGCAATTCATCACTATCCACTTCATCAATATCGTGCCATTCAAGAAGCGCATCATCCATAGATGAAAAGAAACCTGAATCCTCGGCATCGGCCTCATTTCTATAGATCGTGTAGAAATAAAACATTGACCGGGCAATGTCGCCTTTGGTATCAAGTTTTGATTCAAATCTGTCATTGAGCTTTATTTTACTCCATTCGTCCCGCTCATTTAATGGTGGAGCTGTAGTTGTATATATTAAACCTGTATTATCTCTGCTTGATTTATTGTACCATCGATCGACGTCGCTGTCGGGGATCGTCCCGAATTTTAAATTACCGCGATCCTGGTTTGCTCTTACTTCTGTGGACCGCAAATGGTGAAGATCGCTTCGGGCAGGTTCATTTCCAGCACCTTTAGATTGCGGCCAGAGGTGTTCAGCATTAATACCATCCCCCCCATCATATGCATCAGCTCTGGGAGTTGAAGAATTGGGATCCACCGGCATCTCGAAGTATGTGTATACGCCAATCACCTTTCCACTCCGGTTATCAAGAATCGTATACATTCTGTCGCGGGCAATACTATAGCCAAGTGTCTGAGCAGGGGTATAATTATTTCTCAAAAACTCCTGTAAAGGTTCGCCTGTTAGGTCACCCCCAATATTTTGATTCTGGGCAGAGAGGGACCCTGCTGAAATAAAGCTTAGGAGTAAAGCAAAAGTGAGAATGGCAACACAACGTCTGTTTTTTAAATCCATGCCTGCAGGCCTATAAAGAGCAATTTTCGGGTTTGGTAGCTGATTTTAGTTTCCTTAATGATAAGCCTTTCTGGAAAGACACCATAAATTTTTTGGGCCATTGAGATGCCTCAGCGAATGTCCGCTTCAGTTTCGATTATGGGGCCACGAAAAATAGATCTTTAGGCCTTGACCGCTCAGGTCTTGATAAAAATATTGATATCAACTCAAGAATTGATCTTTTACGACTAAATCCGGTAAAAGGCATCCCGATCTCTGTGTCTCTTGTTCCTTCTGCGGGTATTAATACAGTGGATCCCGATTTTTTACCCGGGAGTTTCGTTTTGGCTTTAACGTTAACCGGTTGTTTCAGCTTCACTAAACCTAGACTGTCGATTGTCCCATAGTGTTCCCTTTGGGGTTTCAAGACAACTTGAGTATGATACTTATTCAAAATAAAGTGAAGAATCATTTAGTCGAAAACACACTTAGTTGCCTGAAGTATTATTGAAAATATTTGTTTTTAGAAGGTGAGATTATAAAGGTAATGTAAGGGTCGTACTGGGTGTCATCATTGGTTCCCAGGCCTTTCACTGGTCGGACGAAAATCACAATCGTCAGACGAGGATCTTTAATTTATCATCTCGAATGTTTCGCGAAACATCTTATCTTTGAAATAGTTAATCTTAATAAAAAGGCCTTTTTATGAAACTGTTTCTCAAGATTTTAGCCGGATTAGTGATCTTCTTTATTGTACTTCTGATCGGGCTCAATCTCTACTTCACAAATGAACGCCTCAGAGGACTAATTCTGCCGGAAGTCCGAAGCGCTGTGGGAACTGAAGTTCAGGTTGACCAGATGTCTCTCACCTTCTTCAAAACATTTCCTCAGTTTGGCGTTGAGCTGCAAAATTTCGTTCTGCCCGATCCCAATGGTGAAACCGTTGCAAGTCTCGAGGAGTTGCTGGTGGGCGTCGAGCTTTTTCCGCTTTTGAGAAATGAAATTTCCATCTCGCACCTGCAGCTCAACCGGCCTGTTTTAAACTACCGTGTATATCCAGACAGCACGTCCAACATCGACTTTCTGCTTGAAACCCCGGAAGAACCTGAGCAACCTGAATCAGAGGGCTACGCAATTGCGATTCCTGAATTTACTATCCAATCAGCAACCATTAATTATCGAGATGAACCCGGCGAAGTCATCATCGTTATGAATGATCTGAACGCAGATATATCGCTGCAATTTGCCGATCTCATTGAAAGCACCGTCAATGCAAACCTGGGATCGTTAAGCGCATCTGCGGGTGGTACATCTTATGTCGATAATTTGTCACTCAGTCTTAACCAGGTTTCAACCGTAGATCTTGAAAATGAGAGACTTGAACTTACAGAAGGTACTTTTTCGATACGAGGGCTCGCTTTGAATATTGCAGGATCTGTATCAAACTGGAGCGCAGATGCTCCGTCAATCGACCTGCAGTTTTCATCCAGTTCAGAAAACTTCGGCGAGCTTTTAAGACTAGCACCGCCCGAATTTGATGAACAGCTTGCCGGGCTCGAAACCCGGGGTGCGCTGCAACTTGAGGGTTCAGTGGCGGGTTCTATAACCGAAGAGAAACTCCCGGCCTTTGACCTTCTCGTAAATGTTTCGGATGGCTATCTGCAGAATCCTGACCTCCCGGATGCTATTGAAGATATTAACCTTTCACTTGAACTTAATAACGATCTTGCTACCCTTAGCGAGTTCAGCGCACGGGCTGCTCAAAATATGATTACAGCTTCGGGAACAGTTGAACGTCCTTTGGATGATGATGCCATCTTTTCCATAGCATTTGACGGTGATGTAGATCTCGCAACTGTGAGCCGTTTCTACCCTATTGAGGATTTTGGCGTGCAAACACTTTCGGGACAGCTGGCAGCTGATATGACCGCGAACGGACGAATCGACCAAACCGAAGACGCTATGTTTTCGGGCAATTTCATCCTGTCGGACGGAGCTCTTCAATACGTAGATGTTCCGCGGCCCATTGAGCAGATTAACGCCAGAATACAGGCCTCACAGGATCGCATACAAATTGATGAGTCAGGATTCAGGGCTGCATCAAACCGTTTTAATATGAGTGGAAACATATCAAACCCACTTGATGAAGCAAACAGGAATGTTGATCTGTCGGCTACAGTAAATTTTGATCTCGCATCCATCAAAGAGTTTTATCCTATTGATGAAGATACCCTGAAACTGCGCGGACAGTTTGATGCCAATATCGTTCTTCGGGGGCAGGCTGATCCCGATCAGATTGAGCGGCTCCTGCAAAGAAGCACTTTTGAACTCCGTGACGGATATATCGATCACCGTCTGGTTGGCAAACCACTTGAAGATATTACGCTTACCGCAGAAGCGACCGGTACGCGTCTTTCCATTCAAAATGCAAGATTTGTAACGGGCGAAAATACACTGGCCATGAATGGATCAGTGAGTAATTACCTGAGTGATGACCCCGTTTTTGACCTGTCATTTGATGGAAACGCAGTTCTTGCAGACGTCTCATCTTACTACTCACTGGAGCCTTATATCCAGGAGCTCAGCGGTTCGGCGGTTATGAATCTGAATGCCCGCGGACCTGCCGGAGATCCAGGTCAAATAGCCCTGAACGGTTCACTTGAGGTAAATAACGTGAATGCCAGCGGCGATTCACTGGGATTGCCCGTAACAGGACTCAATGGGAAATTGAGTATATCGCCAGAATCTATGAACCTGGATCAGTTTGTGATGAACTATGGTTCTTCCGACATATCCCTGAACGGCCGTGTTCAAAACTATCTCGGATTTCTTGAAGAAGATCCCGCTTCAACGACAGGTTTACCATCTATTACAGGGAACTACAGCAGCAATTTGCTGAATATGGATGAGATGATTGACTGGGATGAGGAGTCAGACCCTACAGAACCTGTCCCTATTGAGCTGCCGGCTATGAATTCAAATGTGTCAGCTGAGATTAGCAGGCTAATGTTTTTTGGAATACCCATCACAAATATATCGGGTACCGGCCGTACCACCCCCGACCAGATTATTATGGATGAGACGTCGGCGAATCTTTTTGATGGTACGGCCACCGGTCGTATGGTCTGGAATGTGCCTGATCCGTTGCGAACCAATATGTCGTTTTCAGGAAATCTTGACAGCCTGACAGCTGAATCATTTTTCAGAGACACTGGATTTCTTGGCGAAGACAGCCGCTTTCACCAGCACGTTACCGGAGCATTCAGTACCGATATCGAGTATTCAACGGAACTGGATGAAACCCTCACGCCTGACGTAACCACAACGCAAGCCGACGGATCATTTGGAATGACTCGGGCACGGTTACGCGGCCACCCTATCCAGGAACGCATTGCCGACTTCCTGAAAGTTAATGAGCTGCGAAGTCTTGCGCTTGATGAATGGACAGCTACTTATACAATTGCAGATGCTGTCCTCACGTTTGAGGATTTCAGGCTGACAAGTGAAAATATCGGCATTGAGCTAGAGGGCACTCAGCATATGGTTACGGATGAGATCAACTATACCGCTACCCTGCTGCTTCCCGAGCGGTTCAAGAGTGGTATTGCCAGCGTTATTTCAGGCCGGGCGGCCGATGCCCTTCAGCGGGAAGACGGCACCATGACTGTTCCGATACTTATTACCGGTACGTCAGCTGATCCCCAGGTTGGTCCCGATTCAGATCTGATCCAGGAAATCGTCCGGGATGCACTTCGCGAAGGCGCGGGTAACGCACTCAAAAAACTGTTTGACGGGTAAATGTTCAGTTAGTGAATTTTAAATTTTAGTGATGAGGTTTTTTGATATAAGAACCCTCCCAATATTTCACGCATTACATTCTGGTTTAAGAAACAGATCCGTAATGATTTAATCAGGACTTTCCCCGTTGCTTTTGTATTTTGGTGCTTAAATTTTAATCTATTTACTACATGAACAGCAGCGATTATCTGACCTGGGGCCCAAGTCCGGAAATATTTACCATACCGGAATTTTATCTTCCATTCTCAGTATCTATCTATGGACTGATTTTAGCAGCCATTATTTACTTTTTTGGCTGGCAGTACATCAAACCGGAAAAAAGTGGTGAGCCAATGGAAGATCCGTGGAAGGGATGGGCTCTTGCCGCTGCAGCATTTATCATCGGGCAGCTTCCATTTTTCTTCATCAACTCACCTACGATTGATTCAATTGGTCCCCTTCAGCCACGCTGGTACGGTCTGCTTTTCGCATCAGCTTTTATTTTTGGCTATGCCATCACCTCCAGGATGTTCCGGTTTGCGGGCCGCTCACAGGAAGACATGGACCGTCTGTTGATTTATGTACTGATAGCAACGGTTATTGGTGCCCGTCTGGGTCACGTCATATTTTATGATCTCGACTACTATCTCAGAAACATCCATCTCGTGCCTCAGGTGTGGCTAGGTGGACTTGCTAGTCACGGAGCAGCAGTTGGGATTATTATTGCTATGTATTTGTATGTGAGAAAAACCCCCGGTATGACATTTTACTGGCTGGCCGATCGCGTTGTTCCGGCTGTTGCCATCGGCGGAATGTTTATCCGAATTGGAAACTTCATGAATTCGGAAATCCTTGGAAAAGCAACTGATCTCCCCTGGGCCGTCATCTTTGAAGCTTCACCTCAGCTTACACAGGCAGAACGGATGATCCCCCGTCACCCCTCTATGCTATATGAGTCCCTTCTTTGCATAATCGTTTTCGCGGTGCTCTGGACCATTTATAAAAAATACGACCGGCGTCCGCCTGAAGGCTCTCTTTTTGGTACGTTCCTGGTCATGTTGTTCTCAGGACGTTTCTTAATAGAATATACCAAGCTCGCCCAAACGAATGTTGGTGAGTCATGGGCGCTTAACATGGGCCAGTGGCTCAGTATACCTCTGATTCTATTCGGAATCTGGCTGCTTGTGAAGAAAGTGAATTGGAAAAAGCAGGGTAAGTAGGTTATTGGTAGAATGGTTTATTAGGGAAGTGGTGTAATATTGTGGAGTCAAGCATATTATGTCGGGGAAGTGGTTGAGTTTTGATACTGGTAAATGTTTTTTCCTTTTCAGATTCTTCATCAAACGGCCCCGAAAGTATCCGGGACCAGAAAAGCACTGGCACCGTTTGATTCCCCCAAGGGACAGGCAGAATGACGGTTGCTTTACTGGGTATAGGGGCGGCGTGTCAACGAATCAAAATAGAACTTCTGTTCCCGAAGCCACGCCGCCCGTCCACGCAACGTGATAATTGTCATCCTGAACACAAGCCCTGCGATTTTCAGGGCGAAGTGGAAGGATCTGTAAAAGCATTCGCTTCTCTCTAATTATTGCTTACCGACAACTGAGTACTGACACTACACTAATTTATTCGTAAGTATTTGCCTATGCTCTCTGATTGCTAAAAAAATCCTCTTCCCTGTCAAAGCAGAGAAGGGGACTGATTTTTTACTGATTGTCACCCGTTACAAAGAGGGCATCGTATCGATAAACACTATTATTTAAAACTCATACTGAAGATTTCCCTGAAGGCCAAAGTACTCCTCATTTCCTTCGAATTGTGCCAGCGCATTTAGCTGGAAACTCATCACCGTGGTAAACTGGTGGTTCCAACCAAGAATGTAAAGGCTTGAGTCGGAGCCCAACTGATCGTACCCGATATAATCCCATCGCGCGAGGAGCTCATCTTTTTCAGTTACCTTATTACCTAGTGTGATATAGGCGCCTGTAATGGTCTCTTCATCCGTAAGCTGAATACTATCAAATGACGTCATCAACAGTTCAGCCGCGCCAAACCAGCTGTCACTTTCATAATCGATGTACCCGCCATACACGAGACGGTCTCCTTCAGTGGTCAGATTCCCGATCGATTCGCCAACAGTGCCATTGTATGCACCATTTGCCACGACATACAACTCTCCGCCATTATCAAATTCTAAGGTATAACCAGCTTTCAGGAGATACATCAGATTGCCGTCATTATTCAGGTTTCGCCCGGTGCCGTTATAAACCCCAACCGTATAGTCGAACTGATCAAACTGGCCTCTGGCACTGATCCCCACTTCACGCCTGTTGGTCATAACGTTGATTAACCTGGCACGGTCGATAAAATCAATTTTTCCAGGCCCCGGTTGCAGATCCAGGCCAATGTCGGCTTTATGCATTCCAGCTTCAATCTCAAATTCTTCAGATGATTTGTAGTATATGCTGGCATCCCAGAGTGAAGGGCTGCGACGCAGCTCAAGATCCATTTCATAGGCAAAGCCTCCGTCTGACTGACCATCAAATCTGAGACGGGTTGGCCCCAAACCAAAGCCATCCTCTCCAAGAATATTATTTTCATCGAGTGTAAATAATGCTTCCGACTGTAACAGAAATCCTACATTGAAAGCGTCACTTTTGAGAAGATCACGCATCTGCTCCGTAAGAGGTTCATTGTCTTGCGCGTTTAGTTGTTGAAATTGAGCAGTACCCAAGGTTGTCAAAAGTACTGTCATCAAAATGCTTAAAATCCTGATTAGTCTGATAGTCATAATAAAGTGTAGATTTACATTTGAGTTAAGCGATACTATCCGCAGTTGAATTTGTTTCTATAGTATCTACATCTCATCTGAGAGTGACACGCCTGCATGCATCATCAATAGTTAGCCCAACATATGTTGATGGGGCAAACATTCGCGTTCTAAGTTTAATTTTTGAAAATAAAGAATATCCGCCGAATCCTCTCATTGAAAAATCCTGCAGTGCCTTATTAGATTCTATAGGTTGTGTATCGTACCTTTGGAAAAATTTTATAACGAATCGGTTTTAACCATTTCAATAAAAAGTTTATGAATATTTCTTTCGGTACCGACGGATGGCGTGCTATCATTGCAAAAGGGTATACCTTCGATAATCTATCAATTGTTACCCAGGCCACCGGCCGTTGGCTGCTTCAAGACAATGTCACTAAAAATGGCGTCGTTATTGGCTACGATGCCAGATTTATGAGTCGGGAGTTTGCAGAACATGTGGCCTCTGTGCTGGCAGCGATGGAGATCCCTGTTCGCATATCGTCGTCAATTTCTCCGACCCCGGCCGTCAGCTGGGGAGCGCTGCACTACGAAGCCCTTGGAATTGTGATAACAGCCAGTCATAACCCACCCAACTATAACGGGTTTAAGATTAAAGCACCTTTTGGCGGATCTGCAACCCCTGATCAAATTACTGCAGTAGAGAAGCAGCTCAATAATTTTGATTCTGAGCTGGATGTCAGGGATTTTAAGGATAATCTTAAACTTGGGCTTATTCGTGAAATATCGCTCACTGAGCAATACCTGAATGTTATCAGAGAAAAGATCGATATAGATGCTATTCAAAAAAGTGGGCTCAAAATCGGGCACGATCCCATGTTTGGTTCAGGCATGGGTGCTATCAAAAAACTACTTGGTGATCAAGTATTTGAGCTTCATGGCGAGGTAAATCCATCCTTTAAAGGAACCCCTCCGGAACCAATTGAAAAGAATCTGAGGGAGTTCTCTGAGTTCATCATCAAAAATAATTGTCAGATCGGTATTGCCAACGACGGAGATGCGGACCGGGTAGGCCTTTTTGATGAAAACGGAGATTTTGTGGATTCGCATAGAATTCTCAGCCTTTTAGTCAAATATCTGAGCCAAGAAAAAGGGTTATCAGGCAAAATTGTTAAAACCTTTTCTACAACCAACATGCTCAACAAACAGGCAAAAGCCTATGAATTGCCAATCGAGACGACACCTATCGGATTTAAGTATATCGCCGAAAAGATTGTGAATGAAGATGTGCTGGCAGGCGGTGAGGAATCTGGCGGCCTGTCGGTGAAGGGGCATATCCCTGAACGTGACGGACTTTATATCGGGCTGGTGGTAGCTGAAATGCTCGTGAAAACCGGGAAAAAACTCAGTGAACTGGTTCAGGAACTGTTTGATGAATTTGGTGATCACGCTTACTACCGAAATGACCTTCACACGGAAGAGCGCAAAAAGATGGCTATGATTGAGCATTGTAAGTCAGAAAAACTTACGTCAATTAATGGCATAAACGTAACGGAAAGAGAATTTACTGACGGTATCAAGCATCATCTTGCCGATGGATCCTGGCTGCTTGTGCGTCCGTCAGGCACCGAGCCCGTACTGCGAATTTACGCTGAGGCTGAGACTGCAGAGCAGGCTAAAGCCCTGGTGGATGACGTTTCTGCCCAAGTTGATAAGATGTAATCAGTACTGATTCTATTGGCGATAAAATCCAAAAAATGGCGCCATTCAGGACTATCACTGTCTGTGCTCGCACTTATAAAAGAGACTTTAAACTCTTAAAACAGTATATTTAAGCAGGTATTTGGCTGGAGATAATTAATCACTCAGTCCCCTTTCGATGTCCCAGGATCATTCAAACAACTCACGCGAAATTATTCTCACTTCGATCTGTGGACTCTCGCTTGCTTTAGGAGCAATCGCCGAATTCAGCAGTTTCCTACCTGGAGAAATCGCCTTCTATTCATATATCATCTCTTACATCAGTGGCGGATATTCCGGAGTAAAA
Source organism: uncultured Rhodohalobacter sp. (assembly GCA_964625635.1). GTDB lineage: Bacteria > Bacteroidota > Rhodothermia > Balneolales > Balneolaceae > SW132. The sequence continues at coordinate 36,965 of CAZVEP010000004.1, read as the reverse complement.
GAGACCTTTTCACACCTGCGGAAATTCGAAATAAATATAGATTTTCTGATGATTGCCGCGGCTACCGGGGCTGCTTTCCTTGACGCCTGGATTGAAGGTGCGATCCTTCTATTTCTTTTTTCACTCAGCGGCGCACTTGAAAGTTATGCCCTGGGTAAAAGCCGAAACGCAATCCATTCACTTCTTGAACTAAGACCATCGCAGGCACTTCGGCGAACCGATGATGGCACCGAGGAGCTGATTCCGATCGAAGAGCTTAATGTGGGTGAAATCGTGATTGTGAAACCGGGCGAACACATCCCAATCGACGGAAAAATTATCAAAGGTGAATCCACTATCGATCAGTCAACAATAACCGGTGAAAGTATTCCGGTAGCTAAAGCGGTCGGTGATGATGTATTTGCGGCGACTCTAAATGAGAATGGTGTAATTGAGATTGAAGTCTCTAAACCTGCAAAAGATACAACGCTATCCCGAATAATTGATATGGTTGAAAGCGCGCAAAAAAGTAAAGCCAAGACACAACGCTTTCTCGACAACTTTGAACCACGGTACGCAGTCACGGTTGTTGTAAGTGTAATTCTGCTCATTTTCATTCCCTGGCTGGTTTTTGATCAACCTTTCGACCCTACGTTTTATCGGGCCATGACTGTCTTGGTTGTTGCATCTCCCTGTGCACTTATCATAAGTACTCCTGCTTCAATCATATCAGCTATTGCCAATGGTGCCAAATCGGGTGTGCTATTTAAAGGCGGGTCCTACATCGAGCAGACGGCTGAAATCGATACCATCGCGTTTGACAAAACCGGAACTCTCACGCAGGGAAAACCAGAGGTAACTGATTGGATTTGTTTCAATAAAGACAGCAACACTTTATCTAAAGAAGAATCAGACATTAAGCACCTGGTAGCACTTGCCGCAGGTTGTGAAATTCACTCAGAGCATCATCTTGCAGAGGCAATCGGCGAGAGTGCAAAGCGGATGAATATCAAGCCATTTCCAGTAAGCAACATGCAGGCATCACCGGGGAAAGGTGTTCAGGCTGAGTGGGATGGTAAATTGGCGGCGGTTGGCAATAGTAAAATGTTTGAAGAGAAGATGGAGCACTGGGCTAAATCATTAACAGACAAAGCTTCTGAACTTCGAACAAAAGGTAACACGGTTGTCTTTGTTTTGGAAGATAATGAGCCAAAAGGCTTGATTGCCCTGGCCGATAAAGTCAGGCCGAAAGCAAAGGAAACCCTGCAAAAACTTCGTGATTTGGGAATTTCCCATATCGTGATGCTTACTGGCGACAACCAGGGCGTTGCAGATGCCATAGCGCAAGAGTTGGGTATCGATGATATTTATGCAGATCTGCTGCCCGATCAAAAAATGGAGAAAATCGAAGAGATGAAAAAAAGAGGATCAGTGGCTATGGTTGGTGATGGTGTTAATGATGCGCCGGCACTGGCAGTGGCGAATCTGGGCATCGCCATGGGTGCTGCCGGAACTGATGTTGCACTGGAGACGGCCGACATTGTACTTATGGGTGATGACCTCACTAAACTTCCATACTTGCTTAAACTGTCTCGAAAATCGAAGAAAGTGGTTATCCAAAATATCGTATTTAGTTTGGCTGTAATCGTTATGCTGTTATGCGGCGTATTTTTTATTGATTTGCCGCTAACTTTGGGGGTGATCGGCCATGAAGGTAGTACGCTCATTGTAGTAATGAATGGCGTAAGGCTATTATGGTACTGATCTTTTAATTCTTCCCCCTATCTTTGAATTACCCACCTTGATCTTCTATTTCTATCTCATTGCAGAATTTCATTTCTTGTTAAGACGCTTGTGTGCTCTCTCACGTTGATCTACGTGTTGATAACAATAATAACAGATTTTCTATAATGCGCTCATTTTTTGAAAAACTCTCTTTTCTCTCACTTTTATTCTTTCTTTGTTTTACTCTCTCTGCCTCGGCTCAAACTGTCCAGGATGAGCCTCTCACCTATCAGAGTCTGCAGCACGCACTCTTTTCAGGTGAGCAGCTAAGAGGGAACCAAGGCCCTCAAAATGTTCAATGGATTGAAGGCGGTGAAAGATATTCCTACATGGTAACGGACCCTGAATCCGACGCCACTGAAATCAGGGCATACGATCCGGCAACTGGCAATGATCAGCTGCTGTTCGACACTTCGGATCAGACATTCCCTGACAGTGACGCCCCCTTTAAATTCCGGTCGTTTGAGTGGTCTGCCGATTTTCGATATATCGTGTTTCAGACCAATTTTACTCCAGTATGGCGCTACTCAGGTAATTCCGATTATTACTACTACTCTATCGAAAGCAATACTCTTGAGCTGATAGCTGAAGATGCCTTTACGGCTGAGCTGTCACCGAATGGACAAAAAGTAGGGTATCACAGGGATGGCGAGATGTTCAGCTTTCAACTCAATACAGGCGAAGAAACACAGCTTACCTTCGACTCTGATGAAAATCTTTTTAACGGGCGATTTGGATGGGTGTATGAAGAAGAGTTCGGACTGGTTCAGGCTTGGAAATGGTCGCACGACAGCCGCTACATCGCTTACTGGCAAAGCGATGAGGCTCACGTTAAGCGATTTGAATCCACGGATTATGAAGGGGCCTACCCTGAATACACCAACATACCCTACCCTAAGGTCGGGGCCGAAAATCCGACCGTCAGAATTGGCGTCGTTGATGTGATTAGCGGAGAAAACCAGTGGCTTGATCTGGAGATGAATAGCGGCCTTATCCCCCGGATCTACTGGACCAGCAATGATGAAGAGCTTGCCGTCGTATGGATGAATCGCCAGCAAAATGAGCTTAAACTTCGCTTTTTTGATGTAACATCCGGTGTGGGACAGCTTGTCTACGAGGAGTCGAGTAGCGATGGATGGATTGATATAAACAGCTTCTTTGCGGGTATAGAGAATTATTTTTTCTTCCCCGAAAACAGGGATGAGTTTCTCTGGATGTCGGACCGGGATGGATTCCGTCATCTCTACCGATACGATTATGATGGGAACCTGATCAATCAGGTGACGGATGGAGAGTGGGAGGTCACAAACGTCTTCGCCGTAAATTCAGATACGGAAACGATATTTTACGAATCAACGGAAGTAAGTCCGCTCGAGCGGCATCTTTATTCTGTTTCTTTTGATGGAACACAAAAACAGCGGTATACGGAAAACCGGGGCAATCATTCGATCAGTATGGGCCCTGATGGCAGATATTTCATTGACACATGGTCTAATACTGACACCCCAGTGCAGGTGGATCTGCATACAACCGACGGTGACGGTGCGTTGCTGGAGGAGCTGGTCGATAATGAATCTGTTCAGGACTACATCAGCACGTATGCTTACTCCCCGCGAGAACTTTTCTCGTTCACTACAGGCGATGACATTTCACTGGATGGATACATGATTCGTCCGCCTGATTTCTCGCCCGACAGCACCTATAACCTCATCCTGATGATTTACGGTGGGCCCGGATCCCAGGGAGTTTACGATCAGTTTGAAACCAATGCATGGGCTCAGTATCTCGCACAAAACGGATATATAATTGCCAACGTAAACAACAGGGGCAGCGGCGGCTATGGAAAAGCGTTTGAGAAAGCCGTGTATAAAAATCTTGGAGAGCTTGAAGCGGCTGACTATGCAGAGACGGCCAGATACCTGGCCTCCAATGACTGGATCGATTCTGAAAAAATCGGCATTCGGGGACATAGCTATGGTGGATACATGGCCGCTCTTTCGATGGTGCTTCATCCGGAGATATTCGATGTAGGACTCGTTGGGGCACCCGTGACCGATTGGAGACTCTATGATACAATTTATACAGAGCGCTATATGGGGCTGCTGGACGAAAATCTGGAAGGATACCAAAAAAGTTCAGTGATGGCCCATGCCTCAAACCTGGAAGGAAAAATGCTGGTTGCTCATTCGTCAATGGATGAAAATGTTCACATTCAGAACACCATGCAGATGCTCACCGATTTTACGAATGCCGGTAAGGATGTTGATGTCCGGATATATCCACCCGGAGCACACGGCGTGGCGTACAATCAGCAAAGCTACCTTTTACTGCACCAGGTGTATACAAGTTACTTAAACAGGCACTTGAAGTAAGTTTCAGGGCAAGGTGCAGGGTTCAAGGTTCAAGGTGCAGGTTAAAAGACCTGACAGCGTTTCCGCACGCCAGTGTTTTTCTGGTCCCGATTTTTCGGGGCATTTCGCGGAATCCTGTAAGCGTCTGAATTGAGGGCAGGGTTAAGGGCAAGGTGCAAGTAGGCAGGATGAAAAAAGTAAGCTTTATTGCGTAAGGGATTTCGAAATTTATGCTCATACCTAGTTAAACACTGATTTTAAATACTAGGAATAAGTTACAAAAAATTGAAAATCTGGCAATCAGCGAAAGTTCTTACTGTTGACATACACAATATGACAATGAAACTTCCCAAATTCGAATTTTACGAAGTAGGAAGTCAAATCAGGAGGTCATCAAAATCTATCCGCGCGAATATAGTTGAAGGATATGGGCGAAGAAGGTATAAAGCAGATTTTATTAGGTTTCTTGTTTATGCTCATTCATCAACTGATGAAACCCGAGACCATCTCGATACACTATATGAAACAAAATCTTTGTCCGACAAAGATAAATATGAAAAAATTCAAGCTGAACTAGATAAAACCGGGAAAATGATCTACGGATATATTCAAAGTATTGAAATGCGAAATGAATAAGAACTCGTTCCCATTAACCTTGAACCTTGTACCCTGCACCTTGCACCCTGAACCCTTCAAAAAATTATGGATCCATATATCCCCCACATGAAAGCTGCCATAGAAATTGCCGAAAAACATCAAACAGCATTTGGTGCGGCACTGGTCATGGGTGATCAACTCTTCGTAACAGCGGCAAACGAGACAGGAAAACTGCACGATCCAACGGCTCATGCTGAAGTCATGGCCATCCGAAAGCTGGGAGAGCATCTTAAAAAAACAGATCTATCAGGTTTCACACTTTACACTACATGCGAACCGTGCCCCATGTGCATGAGTGCTGCCATCTGGGCAAGAATAGATACGGTGTTTTATGGATGTGACATCCCCACTATCTCCAAATACATGGGCCAAATTGAGTTACGGGCAAACACACTGGCTGATTCCGGTTTTAAGGCAATCCAGGTCAAGGGAGACGTTATGTTCAAAGAGTGTGAAGAACTTCTCAAACGATACGCATGAGTTATCAACTGAAGGTGTGATGGTTTTCTGATAACAAATTCTTTATCCCGGAGGATGTAATCAATAGGAAAGCAAACGCAGATCCTGACCACATCAAAACTGCTCCCCTTGCCATCAAATCTTTCCCATCCAACAAGTATTATTCTAATAGATTTATCTCTATTTCGGATGAAGCACGACTAATTTGAAACTGAACTGGTGAGGCCAATTCTGTGGTATCGATAACTTTCTGAACCAATTGTGTCGGAAACTGTGTTACTGTAGATATTTATCGTGTGTCATCATACAGATTTTACATTCTGATTCCTGATAAAGCATATGCGTTCTAAAATTCCTTTTCATTGGCGGCGAAAAATCCGGGAGTGGTTTATCCGGTGGAGAAATCGCTTTAATCGACTATCAAAAAAATACCGCTATTTACAGGACGATCTTTATGAATTTAATCGCAGGACTAACCCCTGGCTACATCGCATATCGATAGCCTTGACTGTCGCTGTTTTATTATCTCTTCTCTTTCCCCTTTTTTTTGCAGACCCGACTGAATACTCAGAAACCATTAAAACGATTGATCAGGCACTGCTAATCGCTTTTGGAATTTATTTTTATGCGCGTTTATCGCTTATCCCAAATCACCTGCAGTATTTGCTCTATCGCTGGCCTGAAGCCATAGCTGCCACTCTCGCCCTTCTTTTTGGTATTGATCTGATGATAACAGATGGCATATACACCATTCAGCTGCTTAATTCCATCGGTGTAACGGGTGCCGAAAACATTTTACTCATCATCATTAAGGCTTACCTGCTCTTTATGGCCGCCTTGAAGTTAGTACAAGCCATACCCGGAATGATTTATTCTCATCCGAGCCCGGCCCGTTTGGTCCTTCTGAGTTTTTTGCTGGTCATTTTTTCCGGCATGCTTTTATTGATGCTACCGGCTTCAACAATCGATGGAGAAGGCCTGGATATCATTGACGCTCTGTTTACGGCTACGAGCGCAGTTTGTGTTACGGGTCTTACGGTTGTAAGTACAGCCACCCATTTAACTGTATTTGGTCAGGCAGTCATTCTGGTGCTTATTCAACTGGGTGGGATAGGCATCATCACATTCGCCACGTTCCTGGTAATCTTTATGACGGGTGGGGTCACGATCATTGGAAGGGAAGCCTTACAAGAGGTGATTTCCGGTGAGGATGTGAGCACTATTGCTAGAACACTCAAACGTATCCTTGCTCTCACTTTTTCTATCGAATTCATTGGCATGATCGGGTATTTCTTAAGCTGGTCCGAATTGATTCCCGATACCGGCGACAGGCTCTGGTTCTCGCTTTTCCACTCTGTATCCGCCTTTTGTAACGCAGGCTTCACGCTTTTCGTCAACAGCTTTTCTGACCCCGTCAATGCTACAAATTTACCGATGAACATCACATCCATGCTGCTGATTGTGTTCGGTGGTTTGGGTTTTACGACGCTTTGGGAGACCTTTTACAGGGTACGGGGCAAATCCTACAGCAAGCGGTTCTCAATTCACAGCATCATTGTTTTTCGGATGACTCTGTTTTTAATAACGGTGGGTACGCTTCTTGTTTTGATCCTTGAATGGAACGGCCTGCTTGCTTCTTATTCATTTGGTGACAAGGTGCTTTTTTCGATGTTTCAGAGCATTACTGCAAGAACCGCAGGTTTTAACACGCTGGATACGGGGGCACTGAGTGCCGGGGTAACACTTATTATCATAGTACTCATGAGTATAGGAGCTTCACCCTCATCAACTGCGGGCGGTCTCAAAACGACAACCATTTACGTACTATTTAAGTCGGTCATTGCAAACGTAACCGGCGCAAGTACAATCGAAATTTCAAAACGAACAGTGCCAAACAGCGTGGTTTTCCGGGCCCTCACGTCTGTATTTCTTGCCACATTTGTTTTAATTACAGGATTAATCATACTTACAATTTCAGAAGACTTTGCATTTATTGATATTTTGTTCGAACAAGTCTCTGCATTCATGACGGTAGGTCTTTCCAAAGGAATTACCAGCAGTTTGAGCGATACGGGAAAGTTTGTTCTTTCTGTATCAATGTTTATGGGACGAGTGGGAATGCTTACAGTAGCTGTCGCTTTTGCCAAAAAGGTACTTAAACGCGGATATAAATATCCTGAAGAATATGTCGTAGTCACCTAATCAATTCACTTTAAATAATCACTCACAATAGATCCGGCTATGTTTAATCAATCGAATCCTCAAATTGCCGTTATCGGCTTAGGTGTTTTTGGAATGTCTCTTGTAAAAACTCTCGCCAAAGACGGGGCTGATGTTATCGCAGTGGATTATAATATGTCTCAACTCGACGAGGTAAAGGGAGTTGTGGCAAACACCATCTGTTTTGATGCCACCGACGCCGAGCAGTTAAAATCGCATGGGATTACGGATGTGGATATTGCCGTCATCGCGATTGGAGAAAATTTTGAGCCGGTCGTTCTTATCTCCATGGAATTGGTAAAAGCGGGCGTAAAACAGGTTTTTGCACGAACCAATTCAGATACACAACAGCAGATTCTGGAAAAGATCGGAGTCACAAAAGTGATTCACCCTGAACGCCAGGTAGCGGAACGGATGGGGATCTCTCTGCACCGCCGCGGAATGAAAGACCTCCTTGAACTGGAAGATGACTTATCGGTACTGGAAATAGAGGCCCCAGACTCTATGGTAGACAAAACACTGTCGGATTTGAATCTCAGAGAACGGTATCGGATAAATATCCTGACAATCAAACGGCAAATGGAAAGTTCTTCAGATGACTCTGAAGAAGAAGAGTTTCATTCTATCGGTATCCCGGACGCATCATCAAAAATAGAATCAGGAGACAGGCTTGTTCTGATGGGACACAAAGACGACTGTGAAAAAATCATTGACCTCGACTAGACCGACAGATCATTTTCCCATTTCAAGATGAAGTGCCGGTGAGATCATTCAATATTTTCAGCTTCACATCTAACCAATAAAGTGATACCTTAAGACGACAATTTTAACTGAGGTAATTACGGTTTGAAAATTCTTGTCGCTGGTGCCGGTGAAGTAGGGTATGAACTTGGTAAAGTCCTGTCTGAAGAACACCATGATGTTACTATTCTTGATAAACGCCAGTCATGTCTGCAGAGAGTCGTACAGAATCTGGATGTTCTTACAGTTGAAGGCAACGCCACATCCCCGAATTCACTTGTGGAAGCCGGGGCGAATACAGCCGATTTGATGGTGGCTGTTACCAGTGTAGATGAGGTAAATATCATCGCTTCGATGATGGCAAAGAGACTGGGCGTTAACAAGGTAATTGCCCGTGTGCGAAACGATGAACTCTCCCAATCTGACTCTCCCCTCTCACCATCAGAACTTGGAATCGATGTTCTGATTCATCCGGAGGAAACAGCTGCTTCTGAAATCCATCTCTTGGTCAAAAGAGCGTCTGCCAGTGACATTGTCTCTCTGGCCGATGGTCGCTTACAGATGGTTGGTCTCAGAATTCAAAAAGATTCAAACGTCACAGATAAACCTCTGCAGCAACTTGCAGCAGATTTCGATGATCTTCAGTCACGTGTCGTTGCTATTTCGAGACGGGGCGGAACAATTATCCCCCGCGGAAGCAGCATTCTCAAGCAGAATGATCAAGCATTTTTTGTTACTAAAACTGAACATTTAAAACGATTGATTGCCATTACAGGCCACGACAACAAGGCCCTTCGGAGGGTCATGATTGCGGGCGGCAGTGAAGTAGGCCGCTTGCTTGCCAAAAAAATGTGCGAAGACAAGCAAAAATGGCAAATCAAACTGATTGAGCCTGATGAAGAGATGGCTACCCGTATTGCGAATAGTAACCGCGATATCCTGGTATTAAATGGAAATCCTACGGACCCCAACCTGCTGGTGGTTGAGGGAATTCAGGAAATGGATGCGTTTATTTCTGTAACGGATGATGAAGAGTCAAATATCATTTCGTGCCTGATGGCGAAGCATCTTGAAGTGAAAAAGACGGTGGCCCTGGTATCTAAAACACAGTACGTTCCGTTGAGCCAAACCATTGGAATCGACGCTATTGTAAACGTTAAAGCATCAGCATCAGATGAAATTCACCGTCAAATTCGCCAGGGTATGATGCTTACAGTGAAAGCACTTCAGGGTATTAAAGCCGAAATTATCGAAGTTGTTGCGGGGAAAAACTGCAAGATGCTGGATGTACCCATCAAGGATTTGTCTCTTCCCGAAGGTGTGGTTCTGGGTGGTATACTTCATAAGGACGGGGTGGAAATTGCAGTGGGTGATTCCGTGATCAGGCGTGGCGACAGGGTGATCATACTGGCCCTTCCAAGAGCAATCAAAAAAGTTGATGAGCTCTTTTAAATGATTGACAGCCTTGAATATAATAAAAACCGTCCGCGAATAGATATAAGCCTGGTATCGGGTGTTCTCGGAGGATTGATTTTTTTCCTGGGTGCCTCAATGATTCTCCCGATACTGATTTCCCTGATCTATGGAGAGGCTACATGGAGTGCATTTCTCGTAACCGGGCTTGGATCGATGAGTATTGGTGCCGGTTTTTTCTGGGCCTTCAGGCCACGTGAGGAGCTCAGAATGCGTGAAGCATTTCTCATTGTTACACTGGCCTGGTTTATCGGGTCACTGGTTAGTGCATTTCCGTTTATCATTTCCGGTGCCCTCGACTCTTATACTGATTCGGTATTTGAGGCGATGAGCGGACTCAGCACAACCGGAGCCACTATTCTTGGCGGCATTACCAGTGATGGAATACAAAATCCTATGATTGAGGATCTGGACCAGAGTCTCCTCTTCTGGCGTTCACTACTACACTGGCTGGGAGGCATGGGAATTATTGTACTAACACTTGCCCTGCTTCCCCTTTTGGGTATTGGCGGAATGGAACTTTATCAGGCAGAATACTCAGGGTCAACATCAGACAAACTAACTCCCCGCATACAAGAAACCGCTCTTCTGCTATGGACAGTCTACATTGGCCTTACAGGTGCTCAGTTTCTGATGCTGTGGGCACATCCTTCGATGGATTGGTTTGATGCCATAAATCACGCATTCTCAACGCTGGCCACCGGCGGATTTTCAAATCTTAACGACTCTGTAGCCGGTTTCGATTCCGTTTATATTGATGTTGTTATTATCCTGTTTATGTTCCTTGCCGGAATTAATTTCGCCATGCATTACCGGCTTTTCTCAGGTGATGCTCAAAGCTTTTTAAAGAATAGGGAAATTCGCTTTTACAGCCTCATAACACTTATTTTCGTCGTTGCTATTTCCGGCGGGCTTTGGATTTTTGATCAATATTCATTCGGTAATGCCCTAAGGTATGGCAGTTTTCAGGTTGTTTCAATCATCACAACCACCGGATTTGGAACTGACGACTACGTTCTGTGGCTACCCTTTAGTTCCTTCTTACTATTCGTTTTGTTTTTTACCGGAAGCTGTGCAGGTTCGACGGGTGGAGGCATTAAAATGATTCGCCTGATGATTATCGCAAAAAATATTGGCCGGGAATTTAAGCAGATCATCCATCCACAGGCGGTCTTGCCTGTTAGAATAGGTCAGCGTGTAATTGAAGCCCCAATTCTAAAGACCATTCTCGGCTTTTTTATGGTCTATTTTCTCATTTTTGCAGTTGGAGCGTTGATCATGAGCCTGCTGGGATATGATTTCATGTCGGCTATGGGAGCCAGTATTGCCACTTTAGGTAACATCGGCCCGGCCTGGGGTTCTTTCGGACCAACAGACAACTTTGCAGGCGTGCCTTATTTCGGTAAATGGGTTCTTCTTGTTCTCATGATGATCGGGCGTCTTGAACTCTTTACGGTACTTGTAATATTCACGCCGTGGTTCTGGAAGAATTAAGAGATTTTTTTTCATACTTGCTGCTGAACTGAGTCTCTCCCTTCGGAGACCCTACCAATATCAGCTCCTCGCCACTCTGAAGTGTGCGATCGGGCTGAGGGCCCACTTCCATCTCATCTTCACATTTAATGGCAAGTACAGAACACCCGGTTTCTTTTCTGATATCCGACTTGATCAGAGTTTTACCTGACAGGCTTTCATTAACTCTGTGGTTGAATATGTTTAGCCCTTCGGCAAGCACGAGTACATCTTGCCCTTCAAGAATATTAAATATTGAATTTGCTCCCATAGAAGCATAAGACATGACGAAATCTGCGCCGGCCCTGTGAAGTGTGTTAACATTTTTTTCAAAGTTAGCGCGGCTAACGATTTCTATGCTGGGACAAAGCTGCCGACAGTAAATAGTAAGATAGATGTTAATATCATCACTGTGGGTGGTTATCAGAGCTGTATGGGCTTCCTTGATACCGGCACGTTTCAGAACGCTATGATCGGCTGCATCCCCCAAAATAAATCGCTCATCATCTTTAATTCGCTCCGGGTTCTTATCAATGATCCAGTAATCTATCTGGCGCTCTTCCAGGGCTTTTGCCGCTGCTCGCCCTACCCGGCCGGCCCCGACGATGATCACTGGTTTATCAGACACATGATAAATACTGACGAGCTCATCGTATTTTCTCATCTGATCCACGGAACCTGCAAGTACTAAAACTGTTCTTTCCGTAATGACCGTATCAGGCAGGGGCTGGCTAAATTTCCCCCGTTCCCAGATACCAACTACCAGCACACCGGTTGCTTCACGAAGTTTGCTGTCTCGCAGTGTTTTGCCGATGAACGGAGTTTCCCTAACTACGGCTTCACCGATCACAAGTTTGTCGATATGACCGATAACGTGTACCCTGGCATTCCCCCCCAATGTTCGACGCGCCAGTGATCGCCCTAGAATTTCTCCCATTTGAATCACATGGTTGGCGCCCGCAAGTTTCAGGATATCCACCGAATCGGACGAGGCGGCAGTTGCTACAATCTTAACGCCGGGATTATACTCACGAACCGTAAACGTTATATTGGTATTTACAGTATCAGACCCTGAAGCTACTATAAGCGCTGCATGTTTGATTTGAAGCTTACCATATGTCTCAAAGTCCGTTGGATCGAGATTAACCACATTATAATCCAAATCGGCAAGGTCCAGCGCTTTCTGCAGGTCTGGTTCAATAATTGCATACTCAATTTTATAGGCAACAAGCTTTTTTATGAGTGATTCAGTAATAGGGTTCAGATGAGTGATGATGATGTGATCTCTGAAATCCTCATCGAGTTTCTTAGGCGCTTTGGCTTCGTTGTGCGCTTTCATCCACGGCGCGTAAAAGAACTCAATAAACGTAAAGGGCAGCATCACCAGGAGAAAAATGACACCTGAAAACAGCACCAGCATCGAAAACGCACGCCCGAGATCGCTGGAAAACACAATGTCCCCGAAACCAAGAGTCGACATTGTTACGAGCACCCAATAGAACCCTGTAACCCATGAATGGCTGTGGCCTTCGTAGAGTGCTACATAATGGAATAGCACAGAATAGGTCATATACATCAAGAACAGGAGACCCAAAAACTTGAGCAGCTTCCGAACATTCGTTCGGGTTCGGCGGTTGGCAAAAAAGTAGGCGAGTTGTGATCCTAAAAACTTCACGGTCAGGGGTAGTATTAGGGTTTAAATTTTGACAAAAACTACCGACTCAAGCACACAAATCCTAACAGGCTTGTAAAATGGCGTAAATGAGCTCTCTAGCAGGTTTCAAATCATATAGAAAGAAAGGTTTTAATTGGTATTTCAAATGCTGAATTGATTATTTTTCATGACTGCAAAACAAATAAATATAAACAACTCAGTTCCTCTATTTGTGATCCGAAAGACGGCTGTATTCTCGCTATTCTTACTTTTGATATGGACTCAGGATACTTATAGCCAGTCAAGCTCATCACTCGATCCTATTCCAAATGTTTTTCTTGACTGTAACTCTTGCGACGTCACCTATATAAGAACCAATATTACGTTTGTTAACTATGTGCGTGACCAGGATGACGCATCTATTTACCTCGATATCAACGATCAGCGAACCGGCGGCGGCGGACGTGAATTCACACTGGTCTTTTCAGAGATCGGGATCGAAAACGGCCGGGTTGATACGCTTCGCTACAGTTCTCCAAGCTCCGACACCAACGATGAGAGGCGAATTGGCCTGAACCGATACATAAAGATCGGGCTGATCCCGTATGTAACCGGAACAGTTGCTCTGGAGTCACTCGACATTTTTTACGATGCACCTGACGAGGATATAACCGGCACCGAAGAGGCAGAGGATCCATGGAATAACTGGGTATTTGATGTAAACGTGAGTTCAAATGTGGATGGACAGGCTTCAGAAACCAATTTCGGTCTTTTCAGTGGCTTTGATGCCGAACGGACCACAGATACCTGGAAAATCCGGGCACGTGTCAGAGGCGAAATACGCCGCAGAAATATTGAACTAAATGACCGGACACTAAATGTGAATCGTGACTGGGGAAATTACTGGAGTATGATCGGCTACAGTCTGACCAGCCGTTCAACAGTTGCCTTATTTGCCGGAGCCAGCTTTTCAAGAAATAATAATATTGCACTTGACACATATATAGCTCCCGGGATTGAGTACAGCTTTTTCCCTTACGATGAATTCCAGCAGCGCCGGTTTATCGTTCAGTATCAGATCACACCGAGGTTCCGGCGTTATTTCAACACGACTATTTTCCTGAAAGATTCTGAAACCATCATGTCTCAGGAGATAAGCACCCGGCTGAGGTACGACCAGCGCTGGGGACGTATCGATATACGTATGTCAGGCATGCACTATTTCCACGATACGTCTATAAACCGGTTCGAGATAAACCCTTCGTTTAACGTTCGGATTATTCGGGGGTTGTCTGTCCGGCTCTCAGGACGCTATAGAATCATCCAGGATCAGCTTTCAATTGAAGCACAGGTTGATCCAGATGATCCTACGTCCATAATCCGTGGTGTTCAGCGGCCGACATCCTACGACTACTCCATATCATTTGGCCTGTCGTATACATTTGGATCTATTTACAATAATATTGTAAATCCCAGATTTTAAAGATTCTCTTGTGATCTAGACACTTTGTTCATTTCTGTTTAAAAACAGGTACCTTTGTGTTCCATTGATTACCACTAACAGACCTAATCGACCCTTTCTATGAAATCATATCTCGCATTCCTTGTATTATGCATCACGGCCATCGGATGTACGACTCAACCTCAACCATCCGACACCATTCCTGACAATGCGATTGACGTTACACCTCTTTTGATCGGGGAATCCATTCCAGATATATCTTTGCAAAATCATTTGGGCGAAACTGTAAGCCTTCATGATGTGAGTTCTGAAAATACGCTCTTTGTATTTTATCGTGGCGGTTGGTGTCCTTTTTGCTCAACAGAACTTGCTGAGCTGGCGTCTATTGAGGACAGTTTATACAGCATGGGATTCAATATTGCGGCGATCAGCCCGGACAGACCTGAATTTTTGCAAATGTCAATGGATGATGTCGAAATGGATTATACACTCCTCTCAGACAGTATGATGGAAGCCTCAAAAGCGTTCGGTATTGCATTTCGTCTGGATGATGAAACCTTTCAACGTTACAAGCAAAACGGCCTCGACCTTGAGGAGCGATCCGGTCAGGATCATCACCTTCTGCCTGCACCTGCCGTATTTCTCACAAATGGTGATGGTGTGATTGAGTTTCAGTATGTCAATCCCGACTATCGTCAGCGAATAGATAAGGACGTGCTAATGGCCGCTGCAACCGCAATGGTGGAGTCTCAGGAAGAGTGAGCGCAAAGGTTTTAACTCCAATTTCAAGAGTGTATTCAGATGAGGTCATCGCTGTAGATTCCATTTAATAGTTTGTATCTTCAGGCCATGGAAAAAGAACTTCAAGTTGCGACAAAAACCGATCTAAAATCTCTCACCACAGCTGAACTTAAGGAGTTTACAGATGAGCTCGGCCTGATGGGCTATCGTGCCGACCAGCTGTATCAGTGGCTCTATCAAAAAGGAGCGGCCTCTTTCGATGAAATGACCAACCTCTCTAAAGACCTCCGTGCCAAGCTCGATAAAATTGCGCAGGTCCGGCGTATTAAAATCCACAGTAAACAGGAGTCCAGGGATGGTACTATTAAATTTCTGTTCCAGCTTGATGGTCCGGAGGAGTACAAAGTTGAAGCTGTTCTTATTCCGGATTTTTATCCAGACGGAGCTCCAAACAGGCTAACGGTTTGCGTATCATCACAAGTTGGATGTATGTTTGGTTGCTCATTTTGCGCAACCGGTAAGATGGGCTTTTTTCGAAATCTGACACATGGAGAAATTGTTGACCAGGTTCAGATCATAAACGAAGTGTCTGAAGAAAAGTTTGGCAAGAAGATTACCAATATCGTGTATATGGGCATGGGTGAGCCGATGCACAATTTCAAAGCTGTGGTAGAATCAGCACGAATCATTTCTAATCCCCTTGGGATGGACATGTCACCTAAGCGAATTACAATCTCCACAGTTGGGCTCACAAAACAGATCAAGCAGCTCGCAGACCTCGACATAGGGGTTAATTTGGCAATTTCTCTACACGCGGCTGACGATGAAAAACGCAATGAGATTATGCCAATCAACTCCAGCCTGAACCTGGAAAAGCTGGAGGAGGCTGTACGATATTTCTACAACGAAACGGGCCTCTCACTAACCTACGAATATCTGCTCTTTGACCATTTCAATGATGATGTGGTTGATGCCAAAAAGCTGGCATCTATTGTTCGATGGGTTCCTTCAAAGGTCAATATCATCATGTATAATAAAGTGGAAGGCGTTTCACTGCAGGGAGCCAAAGAGAAGAGACTTGATCGATTTATGAAACAGCTCGTAAGCCAGCGCGTCACAGCTACCGTCCGCCGAAGCCGCGGAGACGATATCGATGCGGGATGCGGTCAGCTGGCCATCAGAGAGGGACAAGAAAAAGGTAAGAGTCTGGTGAAATAGATTTTAGAAATTAGATGATAGATTTTAGTAATTGTCCGTGTGATCTATCATCTTTAATCTTTCATCTAAAATCTCAATGTATCAAATTAAATATCCGCTCAAACCTCGGCAGCCATCGTTCGCCATCCCATGAGAAGTAGATCAGGCTAGCCTTGCCTACAACATGATCATCCGGTACAAATCCCCAGTAGCGGCTATCCTCACTATCATCACGATTATCTCCCATCACAAAATAGTAGTCTTTCTGGATGGTATACTGATTTGTTTCTTCACCATTTATGATAAACTGATTACCGTTTTTTTGGACAGAATTCCGTTCATAGCGCTGTAAAATATCCTGGTAAATATGCCAGTTATCTTCCGTGAGAGTAATTTCCTCACCGGCTTGTGGAACAGAAAATGGTTCCATATTGTCGTGGTTTGTAAAACCGCGGGAGAAATTAAATGGCCGGCGGCTGAATTCATTATAATCTTCGGGCAGCACAAACGGCTCAACTTCTACTATTTCAGGCCAATTCTCTACGGTGTTAGCAATTCCGGATGTCATATTGATGATATGCACGCCATTTCCACTTTGTACAATACGGCCACCGGCCTCACGAACTTTGGATGGACTCAGACGTATACGTTCCCTCACCTGCACACGATAATGGCGCATCATAGTATCGAATCGTTCAGATTCCTCTCCATTTACAAATAATACTTTATCATCCAGCCTTAACTGATCACCGGGCATTCCAACAGCCCTCTTGATATAGTTCGTTTTCATGGATATCGGAGCTACATCAATCGGATAATTGAAAACGATGATATCATTTCGTTTGATTTCGGTATATCCTGGTATTCTAAACCACGGTACATTCACCCCGGGCAGGTACATTTCCGTAAAAGGTACTGACAGCGTCATAGGAGTCCGCGGACCGTATGCGAGCTTAGACACAATTAAAAAGTCACCCGTTAAAAGTGTCTTCTCCATAGAGGGAGTAGGAATACGATAGGCTCCAAAGAAAAACGTCCGTAAAATAATTGCGGCAATAGCTGCCCAAAGCAGAGCATCTAACCACTCACGAGCCCAGTGCTTGGCTTTATTTTCATCTTCTTTTGTTTTCTTAGGGTCACTCGCCCAAAAACTTTTATTTTTAGCCTTACCTGTTTTTTTCTTGTTCAACGTAGATTCTGGTAATTAGTTAAATGAACTGGGTCTGTCGATGATTTCCCTTTCAAACTCGCCGTTACTGTAAGTTACATTATACCACTGATTTCGCTCGGGAGAATAAAAGAAGTCGCTAAAAGCAGCGAGTTCATCACCCTCGTCCATCAACAGGCGGGTAAATGTTCGCTTTACCTGCGGCATCAAATCAATATAACGGCTTGCCCCTACATAGACCAACCCGTTTTCAAAAGGTCCATCTAGGTCCAGTACCATCATTGGTATTTCCCCGTCAATAATAAACCAATACTCGAACTGTACGGCTTTGCCCGGTCGATAGTTATCAGTATTTATAAGGTCACCTATTTTTTGAGTAGGATCGCCGAACACTGCTTGAAGCCTGGAACGAAGCTCAATTGTTGGTATTCGGTCAATAGTGGTTGGATTGTACAATCCCTGCCCGGTCCAGTTAATATTTGCAAATCGCTCTTGAAACTCGGCACGGTCTGACCGGTCCACTTTCACAATATCAGGTTCCTCGAACTGTGCGAGAGCCTGAAGAGGAATCATTAAACTGAGTAGTATTACACTAAAAAAATATATTGTACGTGGTTGCTTCATAGGTTGCGTTAATCTTCGTCCATTGATAAAACGGCCAGGAACGCTTCTTGTGGAATCTCCACCGAACCAACCTGTTTCATCCGTTTCTTTCCTTCTTTCTGTTTTTCTATCAGTTTTCGTTTCCGGCTGATGTCGCCACCATAACATTTGGCGGTCACATCTTTGCGCAGGGCACGAATCGTATCCCTTGCAATTACCCGTGAACCGATTGCTGCCTGTATTGCTACTTCATACTGTTGCTGCGGAATAAGTTCCTTTAGCTTCGCACAAATTTTACGGCCTTGCTCATATGCATTGTCGCGGTGTGTGATACTGGAAAGTGCATCCACCGGATCACCATTCAGCAAAATATCCAAACGAACCAAATCCCCTTTTCGGTATTCAATAAATTCATAATCCAGGGATGCATAGCCACGTGTTCCGCTTTTCAGCTTATCATAAAAATCAAATACAACCTCTGCCATTGGAAGCTCATATGTAATATCAACCCTGTTGCCCTGCATGAAAAGCTGGTTCACATATACTCCACGACGATTCTGGCAAAGCGTCATGACCGGACCAATATATTCTGCCGGTGTGATGATACTTGCCTTAATATAGGGTTCCCAAACCGTTTCAATTTTACCTGCGTCAGGCATTTCGCTGGGATTATCAACCTGAACCCGGTTCTTTTCCCCCTTGAAATCGGTCTCGACTTCATACTTCACGTTGGGAACTGTGGTGATGATATCGATATTGAATTCGCGATCAAGCCGTTCCTGTACGATTTCCATATGAAGCAAACCAAGAAAACCAGCACGAAAACCAAATCCAAGTGCCTTCGATGTTTCAGGCTGGTATGATAGCGAAGCATCATTTAATTGAAGCTTTTCCAGGGCGGAACGCAAATCTTCAAAATCATCCGACTCTGTAGGAAATATCCCGCTGAACACCATTGGCTTCGACTCTTTGTAGCCGCCAATCGGCTCCTCTGCTCCTTTTTTCTGATGGGTTATGGTGTCACCGACCCTGGCATCCTGCAGCGATTTCACACTTCCAATCACATAGCCTACATCACCTGCTTTTAATTCTTTGCATGGCCTTTTCTTAAGCTCAAGGTACCCGATCTCTTCAGCATCATACTCTTTATCAGAAGCCATGAATAAAATACCATCCCCTTTCCTGAGCGTACCTTCCATCACCCGGACGTAAGCTATAGACCCGCGGTAGGTATTAAAAATAGAATCAAAAATAAGTGCTTTCAGTGGCTTATCTACTTCTTGTGCAGGAGCAGGGATTCGATGAACGATAGCTTCGAGCAGCTCTTCAACCCCCTCCCCGGTTTTACCAGATACATGGAGAATGTCTTCTTCATCACAACCAATCATATCGATAATTTGCTGACCCACACCTTCAATGTCGGCGCCCGGCAAATCAATTTTGTTCAAGACAGGAATAATCTCAAGGTTCTGGTCTACTGCCTGATAAAGATTAGATATTGTTTGTGCTTCAATTCCCTGTGCGGCATCAACAACCAGAATAGCCCCTTCACACGCTTTGAGGGCCCGCGATACTTCGTAAGCAAAATCAACGTGGCCCGGAGTATCAATCAGATTAAAGATAAACTTTTCTTTATTTGGCCGGATATATTCCATCCGGATAGCATGGCTCTTTATCGTGATACCACGCTCTCTCTCCAGATCCATGTCATCGAGAACCTGTTCCTGCATCTCGCGCTCCGTAATCGTGCCTGTTTTTTCAAGCAGTCTGTCGGCTAGCGTCGATTTGCCGTGGTCAATATGAGCAATGATACAAAAATTTCGAATCTGAGACATAAGTTACACATGGGGCTGAATTCAAAGAAGCCTTTAAGATACGGATTCAGAACGGTGTTTGCACTCTTTTCGTGCGTTATCTCTCAAGAATTACTACTCTTTGGTGGGACTAAGCAGTTCAACATGAAAACGAAATTGCTCATCTTCAACAGTCATTGTCTCGTATATATCACGAATAAGTTCAAACACAACGTCTGTCTCGCCCTTCACACTAGTTGACAAATAATTAACATCAACTTCTACATCGTGCTGAGCTACAAACTCAAGAAGGTCTTGAACCTTTTCTTTAGGGTGGTCAGTGTATAATGGAATATAGGTGAACTGAGCAATGGTCATCATAAAAGCTTATCGATAAAGTTAAAAGAAGGTAACAATGCCCCATAAAAGTTTAAACATTATAATTGAACTGAAATGGAACATTCAATTTATATATAGATAAAATAGGCTGAATGAACCCCAAAACACAAAAGAAAGATTAAGATGAAGAAATTGCTATTCAACACATTTATTGCTCTAAGTTTAATTTTAATGGCTACCGCGTGCGACCCCTCTGAAAATTCTTCTACAGGTACATTACAAGTTATTTTAACTGATGCTCCGGCAAACTATGAATCCGTCATGATCGACATTCAGGAAGTTCGTATTCATGATGACTCTGATGCTGAAGATGATGATAGTGGCTGGAGGACAATCAACGACGAGCCAGTCCGCTTGAATTTACTCGAACTGACCAATGGAACTACTGAAATTCTGGGCGAAGAAGAACTCGAAGCCGGAACTTACAATCAATTGAGACTCATCCTGGGAGATGAAAACGAAATCGTTGTTGATGGAGAAACCATACCTCTGACAACACCAAGCGCACAGCAATCGGGCCTGAAACTAAACATTGACGCCGTTATTGAAGGTGGCATAATCTATCGACTGTTGCTTGATTTTGATGCTTCACGTTCTATCGTCAAAGCCGGAAACTCAGGTATGTACATTCTGAAACCAGTCATAAAAACCGTAAATCTTGCTGAAACAGGGGCGATTGAGGGTGATATCACACCGATTGATGCTCAGCCGTGGATTTATGCTATTGCAGAAGAAGACACACTTGCTGGCACACAAGCATCAGCTCAGGGAGACTTCCTTTTGATTGGGCTCACAAGCGGCACATATGATTTATCCGTGTCTCCAACCGACGATACACTTAACCCAACCGTTGTAGCAAATGTAAGTGTTGTAGCACCAGATACAACATCTGTAGGTACAATCAGTTTGGAAGCTGACGAATAGTAAAAATCTCTGAGGTTTTATTATTGGTCAATTAATGACTCCATGATGTACAGACCCGCAATGTCTTTGAGGCATTGCGGGTTTTTTATTTTTAAAAGTATCTATTTCTCTTGCAGCAACCCGGAATGAATCTGCTATTTGGTGATGTTTCGTATTCTGTTGGTTTTAAAAAAGTGAAATCCATATCTTGAAAATTGTGAAAAAATATACTTCATATTCTTATCTCGACAACCATTGTCACCGGGGCAATCATGCACATTTTGTGCGTTGAACCAAGACCTTTCAGACATTTTTGTCCCGTTTCATCATTTCCCACTTTTCAATTTAATTCTTACTGTTTTTTCTGCTTATGAGAACACTTGATTCATCGACCTCATTACGTATTGCCATTCAAAAAAGCGGCCGTCTAACCGATAAAACAATTTCACTGCTCGAAGGTATCGGTCTGAAATTCGACGATTATAAACGGAGTCTCCTTGTAAAGTGCCGCAATTTTGATGTACAACTTCTTCTTATCCGGGATGATGATATACCTGAATATGTTCAGGATGGCGTGTGTGACCTTGGCTTTGTAGGAGCAAATACAGTGGCTGAAGATCAAGCTGATGTCACCGTTCTCCGGGGGCTTGACTATGGAGTGTGCAGGCTTTCTCTTGCCGTTCCAAAAAACGGCTCTATCAAAACCACAGAAGATTTTGAAGGAAAGAAAATAGCGACCAGCTACCCTGTTCTTACACGCAACTATTTCGAAAAGAATGGTATTAAAGACGTCTCAATCATAACACTTTCTGGATCTGTGGAAATTGCCCCACGGCTTCAGATTGCCGATGCGATCTCTGACCTCGTCTCCACCGGCGGTACACTAAAAGCTAATGGCCTGGTGGAACTCGATAAAATATTTGATTCCGAAACACAGCTGGTTCAAACTAATAAACCGCTATCTGAAGGGAAACAGGCTCTTATTGACAAAATGCTGCAGCGAATTGAAGGGCACAAAACAGCTGCCGAAAGCCGCTACATTATGATGAATGCACCTGAGATAGCTGTTCCAAAAATAAAAGATTTGTTGCCTTCTATGAAAAGTCCAACCGTTATGCCTTTGGCAGACAATGGAATGGTTGCTGTTCATACCGTGATACCCATTGATACATTTTGGGAAGTCATGGAAAAATTGAAAGCAGCCGGAGCTACAGATATTGTGATGCTTCCAATTGAATCGATGATTGTATAATAGATTTGAGAAGTTAGTCGTGAGTCTTGAGAAAAATTCTCATGACTCAAGACTCTGGACTCAAGACTCATGAATATGAAAACATATACTTATAAAAACCTTACCCCCGAGAAAATCGAAAGCCTTATCCGGCGACCGAAAATGGACTTTGCCTCTGTAT
The DNA here is from genome assembly GCA_964625635.1 of uncultured Rhodohalobacter sp. GTDB lineage: Bacteria > Bacteroidota > Rhodothermia > Balneolales > Balneolaceae > SW132. The sequence continues at coordinate 14,456 of CAZVEP010000004.1, read as the reverse complement.
TTGGTACCGTCCAGCCGATTCTTGATGATGTGGAAGCCGAGGGTGATACTGCAATAAAGAATTACACAAAGAAGTTTGATGGTATTGATTTGGAATCTGTTGCGATGGATCCAAAATCACAGACTGTGTCCCTTAACCCTGCCATTCAGCTTGCCATTGATACGGCCATGCAGAATATCTATCGCTTTCACAGGGAACAGTTTTCAATGGAGATTGAAGTTGAAACAATGAGTGGTGTGGTCTGCAGCCGTATTGCAAAGCCAATTGAGCGGGTAGGTCTTTATATACCGGGCGGGACAGCGCCGCTTCCCTCAACAACTATGATGCTGGGAATTCCAGCTATGATTGCAGGATGCGAAACAATCGTCATTGCCACTCCACCAGATGAAAATGGCAATGTTCCTGAGTCTATTCTTTACATTGCACAAAAAATTGGAGCAAAAACCATTGTGAAAGCCGGAGGTGCCCAGGCCATTGCGGGTATGGCCTTTGGAACAGAAACCGTTCCTAAAGTGGACAAGATTTTTGGGCCCGGTAACCAATATGTGACAGCTGCCAAAATGATTTTACAAAACAGCGAGGCAATGATTTCCATCGATATGCCTGCGGGGCCGTCTGAAGTACTCGTTATTGCTGACGAAACAGCCGATCCTGAGTTCATTGCGGCAGATTTGCTATCTCAGGCAGAACACGGCTCTGACAGTCAGGTTGTTTTGGTTGTCACTAATATTGCCGATTTGGATGCCATAAACTTAGAAACATCAAAACAGCTCGAAGCTCTGCCACGGAAACAGTTTGCATCGGACGCTCTGGAAAAAAGCTTTACAGTTGTCGTTGAATCGACTCAGCAGGCAATGGAATTCTCAAACAAATATGCCCCCGAGCACCTTATTATTAATACAAGTGATGCGGAAGAACTGGCGGATAGCGTTCATAATGCGGGCTCCGTATTTGTGGGTCAGTGGACACCCGAAAGCATGGGTGACTATGCCTCAGGTACTAACCACACGCTGCCAACTTACGGTTATGCAAGAATGTATAGCGGGGTATCACTTCACAGTTTTCAAAAATTCATTACAACTCAGACCATTTCAAAAGAAGGCCTGCAAAAACTAGGTCCCATTGTAGAAACCCTGGCTGAAGTTGAAGGGCTTCATGCGCATAGAAATGCCGTGAGCTTGAGGCTAGCGAAATTGATGGATGAGATGTGAGTCTTGAGTCTTGAGATGTGATGAAAGATTTGAGAATCCCCTCTTGAGAGGGGAAAAGTGAAGCGGAAACGGCAAAGCCGCATGACGCAAACGAGGGGTGTGTTACGTGACTGATTCTGTCCAGGTCCTACACACCTCTGACGATTTTGCTGAACGCTTCATCACCTGTCCCCTCACAGGAAGGGACATTTAAAACCGCTAAACTGTTCACTATTAATTGTTTCTTTAAGAAAATGCCACCAATGACTACAACAAACATCCAATCCCTCGTCCGCGAAAACATCCGTAATCTTACGCCCTATCGAAGCGCACGTGATGATTTTGACTCGGGTGTTCTGCTTGATGCGAATGAAAACAGTTTTGGATCTACTGTCAGAAACACATTGGATTTGCATCGCTATCCCGATCCCACCCAGGATAATCTTCGAAAAGTGATAGCTGAGTATCGCGGTGTGGATGTAGAGAACCTCTTTCTAGGTGTTGGCAGTGATGAACCCATAGATCTTTTGATGCGCATTTTTTGTGAGCCCGGAAAAGATTCGATCATCACCACTCCGCCAACCTATGGTATGTATAAGGTATCAGCCAGCATCAATAATGTTGGCGTGAAGGAAGTTCAGCTCACGGAGAAATTCCAGATTCAGCCCGACAGGATTAAAAAAGCAGCGGATGAGACAACAAAACTTCTCTTTCTCTGCTCGCCAAATAACCCAACGGCGAATGACATGAAACGGACAGATCTGCTTAAGCTGGCTACAACTTTTCCGGGAATTTTGGTTGTTGATGAAGCATATATCGATTTTAGCAAACAAGAGTCGATGGCAGCTATGGTACAACAGTACCCGAATCTGGTCGTGCTTCAAACTTTTTCAAAGGCATTTGGCCTTGCCGGTATTCGATTGGGTGTAGCCATTGCCAATCCGGAGATCATCAGCTATATGATGCGGGTAAAAGCACCCTACAATATCAATAAACTCACGGCGGATACAGCTCTAAAAGCATTTGATAACCGGGAACTCCTGAAATTCAATATTAAAAAAATTCGCGAAGAACGCGCATATGTAGCCGAGCAACTCAGCCACAGTGAGGCAGTTGAAAAAGTGTACCCGTCAAATGCCAATTTCCTGCTATTTAAAATAAAGAATGCCAAAGAAGTGTATGAAAACCTGGCAAAGATGGGGGTCATTGTTCGCTATCGTGGCAATGAACCGCTATGTGAAGACTGCCTGCGGGTGACTATCGGTATGCCGGATGAAAACGTAAAGTTTTTGAAGGGCTTGAAAGATGTTGTGGCGTGAGAAGTAAAAGTGAAAAGGCAAAAGTGCAAAGTGAAAAAAATCGCTGACTGTTGAAATTATTGAAGACCTAATATATAGTCCTCCCCTCAAGGGGAGATTTTCAATTCCATACTTATACATTATGAAAATATACATACATCCTTCGGCGCTTATATCAGACAGTGAACTCATGCTGCCAAAAGGGGCACTCTACGGATTGAAGTATCTTCAGGAAGCGGGATTTGATCTGAGCTTTGATATGGCGTCACTCAGCGATCAGCAACAGGCGTTGATCTTAAATGAATCGATTGTTTCTGGCAATTTTGATCCTTCGGAGGCAGCTGGTGAAATCAAAAAAGCGGATTCATATCTTTTTGAATCTGCCGGAGAGCTGATTGAGTCTTCTGAAGACTGGACCGGCCTGACCCGCTCCATACTATTCCCGAGCCGGAAAGCCGAGATTAAACGCGACACGAAAGAGACCCGAATTTCGGTTTCCATCAATCTGGACGGCACCGGACAAAGCAAAATTAATACCGGCCTAAACTTTTTTGATCACATGCTGGATCAAATCGCACGTCACGGCCTCATTGACATTGAGCTCACCTGTAAAGGAGATCTTGATGTCGACGAACATCACACCATAGAAGACACAGCCATCGCACTTGGACAGTCTATACGACAGGCCATCTCCGAAAACAAAGCCGGTATCCAGCGATATGGATTTGTTTTGCCCATGGATGAAGCGCAGGCGACAGTGGCCATCGACCTGTCCGACCGCCCTTACCTGAGATGGGATGTAGACCTGAAACGAGAGTATTTAGGTGACTTTCCTGCCGAGATGTTAGAGCACTTTTATTATACGCTGGCCATGAACGTAAAGGCAACCCTGCATGTTAAGGCCTCAGGAAAAAACGAACACCATATCGTTGAATCGATTTTTAAAGGCTTTGCAAAAGCATTACGATTTGCAATAAGCCGAAATGAGCGCATTCGCGGTATACTTCCCACTACGAAAGGCACTATTTAGTGAGTAGTCAAAGGTGAAACGTAAAAGGTTTGGATCTGTGTTGATTTTCAGGTCAAAGCTAAAAATAGAATTGTTCAACTACATTCAAATTAGTAATTGATGAGTTCAACGTTTGACGTTTCACCTTTCACCTTTCATGTTCCACCCAACAATCAAACAAATTATCTAACAGGCAGTAATTAATGATAGGCATCATCAAATATCAGGCAGGAAACTTAGCATCCGTTGCAAATGCACTCGAGCGCTTAGGTGCGGAGTATATTATTTCTGATGATGCTAAAGAGCTCGAGAATGCTGATGGTATCATTTTCCCCGGTGTGGGTCATGCAGGAGCCGCAATGGATGACCTTAGGTCAAGAGACCTGGATGTGTGGCTAAAAAACACAGTTAAACCTGTTCTTGGAATTTGTCTTGGTATGCAGCTTCTGTATGAATCATCAGAAGAGGGAGACAGCAATACACTGGGACTTATACCGGGCCGCTTAAAGAAGTTCGATTCATCACAGGCTAAGGTGCCCCATATGGGCTGGAATCAGTTTAACGTCCAGCAAAATCATCCGCTAATCACAGGTATTGACAATCAAAAATTTCTCTACTACGTGCATGGTTACTATGCACCGGCAAATAATCATACACTGGCTTCCTGCCACTACATTAATGATTTCGCAGCCGTTGTAGCAAAGGATAATTTCATGGGTGTTCAGTTTCACCCCGAAAAATCGGGTCAGGTAGGGTCACTTTTACTACAAAACTTTTTAGATCTTGTGAAGAACGGTAACAACTAAACCGAATCTCCTCGCGCACATTTGACTCTGAGAGATCATTCTCAATTTTTCACTGCATATCTGATCTCCATCTCCTTATCTTCACCTCAATAACGAATTTAGAATAAACATTGGTGTTTTTATGAGGATTATCCCCGCTATTGACCTTCTCGACGGACAAGCTGTTCGCCTTCAAAAAGGTGACTACGCAAAGAAAACCGTTTATAATCATGATCCGCTTGCAGAAGCACAAGCTTTCAAAACCGCCGGATTTGATCATATTCATGTTGTGGACCTGAATGGTGCTAAAAGCGGGACATTTGAAAATCTTCCGATTATAAAAACAATGATCAAAGAGCTTGGCCTGTCGATTCAAACCGGTGGTGGAGTTCGGTCCCGAAAAGATATCGACCAGTTGCTTGATGCGGGTTTGTCAGGTGTAATTTGCTCTTCAATGGCCGTAAAAAAAACCGATGAATGGCTGAAAGCAATAGAAGATTATCCTGACCAAATGATTCTGGGCCTTGACCTTAAGGATGGGGAAATGGCTTATGGTGGCTGGCTTAAAACAACAGACGCCCCCATAGAAAAATTTATCAATCCAATGATTGGCGCCGGTCTGAAAACCGTGCTTAGCACCGATATTGCCCGCGACGGCATGCTTAGTGGTCCAAACATTGCGATGTATTCTGATCTCCAGAACCGATTCCCGCAGCTCAGCTGGATTGCGTCGGGAGGCGTGTCGAACCTCAAGGATCTGGTTGAACTTCGAAACCATAATCTCTTTGGTGTCGTTGTTGGCAAAGCCTATTACGAGGGAAACATTCGGCTGGATGAAATGCAGGAGTTGAGCCGGTGATTGGTTAGCGGTTATCCGTTATCGGTTATCGGGAGAGGTCTGTAGAACCAGATCGGAAATCGGAAATCGTTACGTCTCAAAAATCGAAAATCAATTATCCGGGATTTGGTAACACACGAGTAGTTCTGTACGATTTAGCGATTGATGAGATTTCCGATAGTCGATTTGCGATTTAAAACCTTCCACTCCAACGGAGGGGACAGCCCCAAAAAAGTACGCGGAGCGCAAGCTTTTGTGGGGCAGGGGTGGGTTCCGCGAGACCACACTATGACTCAGCCCTTCCAAACCCACCTCTGAGCAGTCGCTAAACGCGTTGTGCTCTGTCTCCTCCCCAGAGGAGAGGTCTGTAGAACCAGATCGGAAATCGGAAATCGTTACGTCTCAAAAATCG
>CAZVEP010000004.1:0-8824 GCA_964625635.1 uncultured Rhodohalobacter sp. | reverse complement strand
AATCAATTATCCGGGATTTGGTAACACACGAGTAGTTCTGTACGATTTAGCGATTTATGAGATTTCCGATAGTCGATTTACGATTTAAAACCCTCCACCCTAACGTGGATAGGTTATTACAAATGCCCCTTGATAGAGGTTTGAAGTTCTTCGCTGTACATTTCTGGCTTCAGTCGCGGATTGAAACGGACCTATCAGTATCCTGAAGGTCTGCTGGAAAGGTGTTATTATAACCCGGTTTTCCGGATTGTCTATCACCCCGGAAAGCTCCTGGACTACTGCACTTCGATAATCAACTGCCTCCCGGCGATTTCCAATAGACCGTATCTGGAGATATTGTCCGTCCGGAACATTCTCGGTAATCACTGCAGTCGGTGGTTCTTCCATAACCGGCCTGGCTGGTGGTTCCGGCTCGGGTTCTGGTTCGGAGGGTAGCGCAGCCACCGCTTTCAGATCAGATTGCCTCGGATAGGTAATAATAAACGATCCCTCATATTTGCCGGGTAATAGTCTTTGTACATTTCTCGCCTGGGAACCATTTTGAAAAGGTCCGATCAATATTCTGAATGTTTGCCCAAAAGGTGTAATTAAAACCTGTTCAGAAAGATTCTGAAGGTATCCGTCCAGATCCCCAATTAGTGATGCCCGATAGCTGACCGCTTCCTGGCGGTTTCCAATTGATCGAACCTGAATGTATTGACCGTCAGGAATATCTTCAGTAAGAATCTCATCTCTATGCTGTTCAGCAACTCTCTGTTCTCTTTTTTCTGCCTCCAGTTCAGCCCTGCGTTCTTCCAATTGGCTTCTTATGCTTTTAAGTAACTCACTGCTTGTCTGTAATTCATTATAAACACGCGAAAAATCAGTCAGCCAGCCCAAATTATCTGTCTTTTCTGCTTCGGGCTCTTTTGGTATTATTTCTTCTGCATTCTCTTCTGTTTTCTTTTCACTTACTGTTTCCGTTTTATCTGCAAAAAATTCATCTCTTTCCCTGTATTGAGGCTGCGGCCATGAGGGATGCCTTTGATTGCCTTTGCCAAAATTGATACGCAACCCGGCTTTCAGTACTGTATATTTATCTGACCCGCTTTCATCTGAAAAGCTGTCCAGCAGATCAGTTCCCGGAAAATGAAAGTCGTATTGAATAAAAAGATCCGTCCATTTGTTTAAAAACAATGACGCCCCGGGTCCAGCCATAAAATCTATTCCGAAATCATTTGTCTCAAAATCTTCTGCCTCAATACTGCTCCGAATAAAACCCATCCCGAAAGTCATATATGGATTAATTACATTAGCTATCGACCAGTTTAAATTCAGCAGGTGGTTCAAATGGCCAATTCCGCGAAAAGAAATGGTCTGAAATTTATTACTGAAGTCAGGATCGATGTCAAGTTTATTAGTAAACGTACCCGACTGAAAAGACCCTTCAATAGACCATTCAGGTGAAAGCGCACGCTGAATACTGCCTCCTAGCATGTAATTTGAGGATGAAGCAATATCAACATTCCCTTCTAAAAAATTTCCGGTTGATGCAAAAGAAAGCCCACTATTAAAAGTAACACTGAATAGCCTTCCTTCTGCTTTTTGTGCGTTAGCAGGCGCTGCAACAAAACAGATGACAAACAAAATTGCAAAAAAAAGTATAACCGGTGGCTTCATTTTTATAGATAGACGGTTTCTGATTTGCAGGACAAGGACTCCAAAGCATTTGGTATTATAACAAAAGCATATCTTCTTGTTCGGTGAATTTTATGCCTTCTCCCATTTAATGTTCCTAAAGCATCAATATGTGATATCATTCCTCTATTGTTTTCGGTAAAATTTAACTGAACCTAAAATGAGTAACTTATTTGATATGAAAAACATCATTTGATTCCCCCACTCTCACTAAATTCTCTGACCCACCCCCGCCCCCTCCCTATTGCGCTCTACCGGCACTTGATATGGAAGGGAGCTTCTAAAGAAATCTAGTTGTCTTAAAAGTTTAATTGAATCGAAATTTAGTATCGATTTTTCTCAAAGCCTCCTAAGAAGAGAGGTTTGATATCGAAAATCGATGCGTCCAAAAATTATCCGGCCGCTAAACCAATCATAAATTGATAAACGTGCATTTCACCACCAAAAATGCTTTATTAAGTTTCAATGAGTTTCTACACAAAATCTAAATGAACTAATATTGCGCCGACCCAGACTCATCTTTATTTGCATCATGATAGTCACGGCTCTCTCCGTTATCTGGCCGGGACATGCACTTTTCAATTCAGCTACTCCGCTGATATTGGGATTTCCTCTCTCATTCGCATGGATTATCCTTTGGGTGTTGATCGGATTTATATCTTTGATGGGCCTTTACCTTTTCGATTCACATGATGATGATATCCGCGGGGAGTCTGACTAATGGAAACCGGAACTATTATTCTGCTTGTCGTCAGCTTATACCTGCTGATCTCACTGCTTACGGGCATTATTCCTTCACTCCGCATTACTAAAAGCGTAGGCGGTTATGTAGCCGGTGATCGCAGTATGAATCTGTTTGTGCTGTACTTTGTGCTGGGCGCATCTATTTTTTCATCTTTTGCTTTTCTTGGAGGGCCTGGCTGGGCATACTCCCGGGGTGCAGCCGCATTTTACATTATCGCATATGGAGTAATTGGAATAGTACCGCTCTATTTCTTTGGCCCGCGTGCATGGAGGCTGGGCAAAAGATACGGGTACGTCACGCAGGCCGAGCTTCTGGCAGACCGCTTCGACAGCACTTTTCTTTCTGTAATGCTCGCTATTCTCAGCGTGGTTGTCTTCATTCCCTACCTGACGTTACAGATGGTGGGGGCCGGATATGTACTGAATGTCATCAGCGAAGGACTCATTCCCTTTTGGGCAGGAGCAGGTGTCACCTATCTTGTAGTGCTCATCTATGTGTATTTCAGCGGAGTGATGGGAGTTGGCTGGTCAAATGCCTTCCAGGGATTATTTATGATGATTATGGCATGGGTTCTTGGAATCTACCTGCCAAATACTCTATATGGTGGTATCGGCCCTATGTTTGAAGCCATTATGGAATCGGGTCGGTCCGCAATGCTTTCTGCTCCCGGTTTAGCTGCGGATGGTACGCCCTGGAGCTGGTGGGAATATGGCTCAGCCGTACTGATCTCAGCTGTTGGGTTTTCAGTATGGCCACACTTTTTCATGAGAAGCTATGCTGCAAAAAATGTTAAGACCATGAGATTGAGCGTTGTTTTATACCCCACCTTCTTGCTCTTTTTAGTGCCTATTCTTCTGATTGGGTTTTCAGCAATCGTAGCATTTCCCGGTGTTGAACCGGCCGACAGCATTTTACCCACCATTTTAATGCGGCTAGATCTGCCCGCTGTTGTCATCGGGCTGTTTTGTGCGGGTGCACTTGCAGCGTCCATGTCATCGGGAGATGCTATTCTGCACTCTGCTGCATCCATAGCTATTCGCGATGGTGTTTCGCAGCTTACATCCGTATCAGACAAAACTGAACGATTGCTTATTCAGCTTTCAGTTCTGGCCATTGGGTTAATTGCCTACCTGTTTGCGGTGGTAATCGACATCTCGATTGTTGCCCTTCTACTGGGTTCATACGGAGGGGTTGCCCAGATCTTTCCGGTTGTATTTGCAATGTTCTATTGGCGCAGGGCTACCAAAGCAGGGGCTCTCGCCGGACTCTTTGGTGGTATTGTAATCAGCATCCTCTTTTTAGTGATGCCTGAACTTAAGCCGCTGCCCGTTCATGAAGGCATCTATGGCTTATTTGTGAACATCACACTGCTCATATTCATCAGCCTCATTACGTCACCTGATGATCCAACACGTGTTGAAAAGTTTGCCTCTTCGGGGTAAGATCGAAATTCAACAACTCGTAAGTTGAACATAATCAACCATGAAAATCTGGTTGATAAGGCTTATCAAAATCTTGCCGCTACCGATAAAAGCTATAATGCCTAAAACCGATTACGATCTTTTAAGATAGTAATGCACACATACTTTTTATTACCATTAAAGACTTTTATCTACATGAAAAACCACGGTTTAATTCTACAGCCAGCCTTTTTAGTGATCTCTCTTCTCCTGATATCAGGATGTGGTGTAAGTACTGAAGATTTTAACGATTCAGGATATTCGATTCAAAATGATGAAACAATACTCCAGGAACGGGTTCTTGAAACAGATCAGGTGATTAATGTGATCTCTCCCACTACGGATCAGGTAAGTAAGACAGTAGCATCCTTTGATCTTACACTAATCGCCGAGGTAGATGCGCCGGTAGTTGATGGTGTTACAACTCAAGCCACATTGGTCGATATTTTTGGAACTAGTGGCCGGGCAGTCGTCAGCTATAATGTCCGGGGTGATGAGTATAAAGGAGCTGTAGATGTGGTCCAGGTGACCAGCAGTCCCAGAATCTCCATTCAGGTACGATCAGGAATTGGGTTTACCAACTCGAAAGCAAATGCCGCCTACATGAACGATAATGAACTATGGCTTGCACAAGCAACTGATGATCAGGCCATCACTCAAAACGGCAGCAATTCAGTTGTCAGACTATTCGGAGTTTCCGGTTTCAAAATTAACGACAACCCGGTTCATGCGGGTGTTCAGGGTTTTGCAGCCAACAGCATTCATGAATCTGATGGGCGTATTTACGTTACCAGTGGGAGTAATGCCGGACTAACTATATTCAACCAAAACCTTACAGAGACTATTGATTTTGTTCCAATACCTGACGCTCGTTGGGTTGATACGGATGATAGCAGAATTGTTGTACTTTCCGGCGGTCCAAACACAGGCAGTGGCATACTACACGTGCTCGACAAATCTGATCGTTCAGTCCTTCATCAACACTCATTCAGCGGAGCCGATACACCAGAAGCCAAAAATACCCTCGAAATTAAAGGAGATCTGGCTGTTGTTGCTGCCGGAAGATCAGGAACCCATCTCATCGACCTTAATACCGGTGATCTTTTAGCTACAATTCCTTTGCCCGATGCCGGTTCACTTGGGCTCACAACAGATGTTGTTGAGAGCAATGCAGCGTCAGCAGATGAAGAATTTATATTTATTTCTAATGGTGAAGCGGGCGTTTATGCAGCGGAAGCAAACATAAATCTGAACAATTATTCGACCGGTAACCCTGTAAGTATTGAGCTACTGGGTTATCTTCAATTCGATGATTTGCAATCTGTCAACCACGTAGCCTATCGAAATCAAACGCTATTTGTAGCAGCAGGCCTTGGCGGTGTGAAGGGTGTGATGCTCACCCGGCGATAAGTACAAAGCACTTTTTTTAGCTCAAATAATATCACCTAAGTACACTTCTTTTTGTATTTTCATCTACCGTAAATATTTATTTATAGATGAAATATACTATGCGACAGCCACGCTTTCTTATCCTTTTTCTGTTGGGACCACTCGTTCTTTTTCAAAGCTGCTCCGGCCCGGATTCAACCCAAAACCCTCAGTCTAACGAAATTGTCACCGGTGCCGCTGCCCATTGGGTAAGCACTAACCGTATGATCTGGGATGCCCCTGAAGATGCTGTATCGTACAGACTTTATTTCAGTGATACCGCCGGGCTGATTGTCACTGAAACAAATGTTAATGGAGAGGAATTTTATGAACTAACTCCTGATGCAGACCTTTCTGATGAACTTTCAGGCAAATTTCGCCACATCGCCGACAGGCGTGTTTTCTCACTTGAAGTGAGCGCATCCGATGTAGACTATGCACTGGAAGGACAGCTGCTGGCTGTAGCTCTTGATGAAAACAACGACCCCATTGATGCTACTAAAGTTCAGATTCATGGTGTGCTCGATGACCTGTATGTCTATGACGGAGATCTGGGACCGGTGTATAACGATGACTCAATAAACGCCCATCTTTGGGCTCCCACTGCTCAGTCTGTGACGCTCAACTTATATAACGGTGAAAAAGAGCTTATTCAGGAAATATATCCCGTGAATTCTGATCCGGCCAACGGCGTCTGGACATTCGAAGGCAGCCCTGACTGGGACAGAATGTACTACACCTTCAATATGAGGGTGTATCATCACGAGTCGGGACACATCGAAGAGTTTGAAGTGACCGATCCGTACTCCGTGAGCCTCTCAACCGGAAGCCGGCAGAGTCAGTTTGTGAATCTGAATGATCCCGACCTGAAACCTGAGGGCTGGGACGACCTTGTCAAGCAACTCCCCGCACATCCGGATATCACTCTCTATGAAGCTCATATGCGTGATTTCAGCGTGTATGACTATACAGTTTCAGAGGAGCATCGCGGAACATACATGGCATTTACGCATAATGGAGAGAACGGTACAGATATGTCTGATGGCATGCAGCATCTGCAGCAACTTTCTGATGCAGGCCTGACCCATCTCCACCTTTTACCACTTAATGACATCGCATCCATCCATGAAGAGCGGGAAGAGCGTGTAGATCTTCAGGATCCGTTTGAGCGAATTTGTGATGTTACCGACGTTCAGGGGCTGGATGAAGCCTGCGCCGAGTACGGAACGACGACTATTGAGGATGTATTTGACCAACTCGCAGAGGATGATCCTGTGACTAAAGAAATTCAGCGTATTTACGCTCAGGAGAATAGTGACGGAGGTCATGCATTTGCATCAAACGATGGCTTCAACTGGGGCTATGATCCGTTTCATTTCAACACACCCGAAGGCAGTTACTCAACCGATCCTGAAGGGACAGCGCGAATCATTGAGCTTCGGCGGATGGTTCAGGCCCTCGATGTAATTGATCTGAATATTGTGGTAGATGTCGTCTACAATCACACCCATGCAACAGGAAATTCACGTTTTTCCGTGCTCGACAAAGTTGTGCCCGGCTACTACCAGCGTCTAAATCCGGACACAGGGATGGTTGAAACCTCAACCTGCTGTTCAAATACCGCAGCAGAATTTGCCATGATGGAGCGCCTGATCATTGATTCCGTCCTGCTATGGGCCGAGCAGTACAAAATTGATTCTTTTAGGTTTGATCTGATGGGGCATCACCCCAAGTCAACGATGCTGAATGTACAGAAAGCATTGGCTGATCTCACGCCGGAAGTACATGACGTGCAGGGTGATAAAATTTATCTCTATGGCGAAGGCTGGAACTTTGGGGAGGTAGCAGATGACAGACTATTCGAGCAGGCCACTCAGTTTAACATGGGCGGTACCGGGATCGGTAATTTCAACGACCGAAGCCGTGATGCCATACGGGGCGGTTTTCATTCATGGACCGGCCGGGAACAGGGGTTTGCCAACGGGCAGTATCTCTATCCAAATGAAGAGGAAACGGATACGCCAAATCAACAGCTTTTGTCTTTGTTAGACCAGGCTGATCGCATACGTGTTGGTATGACAGGAAACCTTGCCACCTATCCCTACATCAATAAAAATGGCGAGCAGGTAGATGGAAGCAATGATTATATCGGCTATGCTTTGAACCCGGTAGAGTCGGTGAATTACATAGACAAACATGACAACGAAACGCTTTGGGACAATACCCAAACGAAGCTGCCAACCGATATGGATATGACGGAGCGCGTGCGAGTACACCTCCTTAGCCAGGCATTTATCAACTATGGACTTGGTGTACCCTTTCACCAGCTGGGAACAGATATTCTCAGATCCAAATCAATGGACCGAAACAGTTATGACTCCGGTGACTGGTACAACAGAGTTGATTTCACGCTTGAGTCCAGCAACTGGGCAATAGGCCTTCCTCCCCGCTGGGACAATGAAGACAATTGGGAAGTCCAGGCGGAATTTATGGCAAACCAAAACATCGGAATCGAAAAAGAGCATATGGAGTTCGCCCATCAGGTATTTATGGATCAGCTCAAACTGCGATACAGCACGCCACTATTGCGTTTAGGTGATGCGGATGAAATTCACAATCGTGTTGGCTACCATAATACAGGGCCTGATCAGATTCCCGGCCTCATAGCGATGACGATTTCTGATGGTTCATGTACCTCCGAAGATCTCGATCCTAATCTTGACGGAGTTTTGATCCTTTTCAATTCAGATCGTCAGACAAGGGAGATTGATCTTGGTGTCACAGGCCTTGAGATTCATCCTAACCTTCAAAACGGAGCAGATGGTGTTCTGATTCAGGCCACCGAAACGAATGGGCTGATCAACATTCCGCCCATTTCGGCAGCTGTTTTCATCAAGCCACAAAGTGGGTCGCAGGGAAGTTTTCCTTGTAACCCGGTGATGGAGTAACTCACGATAAGAAATTGAATTTTTATCGGTGTCAGATTTTAAGACAGGGCATCGCCCGATCAACGAAGCGGGACACACCCCTCGTTAAACTCATCCGGCTTCGCCTGTTCGTTTGAACTTTCCCCCTCTCAAGAGGGGGAATTAAAAAGATCTCCCATTCAGGGGAGATCATCAATACGGTGCCATCCGTTTTGATGTGAGGGGTGTTCAGATATCTGAAGACGAACAGGATGCGCGGTGTTCAGATTTGTAATGAACTGTACTGGACACCGCTCAAGTGTTTTGTAAAAATTCTGTTTTCAGGCCCAAAAAGTCCTGATCAGCCTCCCACAACACATCCCTCGGTTTGAAAATCGGTGTATACCGTTTTCGCATCCTTTTCCCCTCTCAAGAGGGGATTTTATTGGCTGCCACTCTTTAAATAGTTTTGCCATAATTTTTAATACCCTGCAGAACACATCTGTATCCTCATTCGTTAAATAAGTACACTAAACAATTAACTAACTGGAGAAAAATCATGTCAGGAAAGAAAATATTGATGATCGCCGGCGATTACGGTGAAGATC